>JAYUWQ010000580.1:0-1572 GCA_043753485.1 bacterium | reverse complement strand
CGCCGTCGCCGTTGAAGAAATTGATCAGGTTCTGCGTGGCCCGCATCGCCTGGCGCGGCACGCTTTCATACGTCCGGCTTCCGATGTGCGGGGTGATGAGCGATTTGGGATGACTCAGCAGCGGCGCGTCCGGGGAGGGCGGCTCGTGTTCCATCACATCAGCCGCATAACCGGAAAGATGGCCGCTGTTCAGAGCCTCCAGCACGGCAGCGGAATCGACCAATTCACCGCGGGAGGTATTGAGAAGGAGCGCATCTTTCGGAAGCAGGGCGAGACGCTCCGCATTGATCAGATGCCGGGTGGAGGCGCTGAGCATGGTATGCAGGCTCAGGATATCAACGGCGGGGAGGAGGCTTTCGATGCTGTCATGCCTAACCACCTGGCGGGCCTGACAGAATTCCTCCGGCCAGTAATTGCCGTAGGCATGCACCTCCATGTCAAAACCACGGCAGCGGCGGATCATTTCCTGACCAATCCGGCCGAGGCCGATGATGCCGATTTTTTTCTGCCACAGCTCATGGCCGGTGAGGCGGGTCCACTTGCCGGCCCGGGTGGCCACCACGGAATCGACCAGATTCCTCACATGGGCCAATAGCAGGCAGAAGGTGTGTTCGGCCACCGTGGTGTGGTTCACGCCGGGCGTGAAGAGCACCGGGATGCCAAATTCCTGACAGGCCGAAAGGTCGATTTTGTCCAGACCGATTCCGTATTTGCTGATCACCTTGAGACGGGGCCGGGCCTTGGCGAGCACGGCGTGGGTGATATCGTCATCGCCGCAAAGGAAACCATCGAATTCCCCCGCCAGCTCCAGCATCCGGGATTCCGTCAGGGGCCCGCGCTCACGCACGATTCCATATCCTTGTCCTTCCAGCAGCGCATGATGGGCGCCGGGGGTGTCCTGATAACTGGTCGTGGTAAGGAGGATGCGTTTCATGACAGGCAGATAAAGTGGAGCGCTTCCTAAAATGCCCCTGCCCCGGGCGCAAGGGGCAGTCGGATTTCACCCGGCCCCAAAAAGAGCCGCCCACGCCGCCTGGAGTTGCGCCTGCCATTTTTCCAGGAAAGCCGCGCGTTGGGCGAGGGCGCTCAGGGTTTCGGCCTGGTCCTGTCCCGCGAGGCGTGCCGCATCCACTTCCACCATCGCCGACTGCAGCACCTCCTGGGCTTCACGTACCGACCGGCCGGCGGCTTCGAGCGTTTCCTGCACCTGCATTTCACTGGCCGTCAGCGCCGCCCTGGCCAGGAAGGTGGTGGCTGCCTGACGCCGCCGGGTCCACTCCGCCCCGTCCCGCACTGCGGCCCCGACCTGGGTAAAAAGCGCCACCAGCGGTTCATCCATCGCAGCGGCCCGCGATGGACTGAAGCCGGCATACTCCAGTCCAAGCAGGTGTTTCAAACGGGAAGCAGCAGGAGTCAGCAGCGCGGCGGCTTCATTCAATTGCTGAAACAGAATTGTGCGGGCCACCCGGTCCGCTTCATCCGCCGCCGCATCGGGGTGGGTGGCGGCCGCCGCTTTCTGAAACGCGGCCTTCACCAGATCTGGATTCAGGGCAGCCTTCCGGGGCAATCCCA
>JAYUWQ010000579.1:0-1573 GCA_043753485.1 bacterium | reverse complement strand
GGGCAGGATATCGGTGGAGATGGCGAAATCGCAGGAAGCGATCCCGAATTCGGAGGGTGGCGAGGACTCCGTGCGGCGGAGGGTAAAGGCGGGGCGCAGCAGGGAAAAAGGAGAAGCCGCCTGATCCAGACGCTCCCAATAGTCAGTAGGCGGGCGGAAGTGGAATCCCTCGGCGGCAAATTCCTCAAATAAATCCGCCCGGGACTCCGCTGTCGGGACCAGGGAAACCCGCGGTGGCGGCGGCTGATAGTGAAAGAGCATGTCGGCATCCGGCTCTAACAGATATGGAAAGTAACCGGATGCTGGCCAGACGCGCCAGGCAGCTACTGCGGCGGAGCAGAGCAGGGCGGCACCCACGACCGGAACAAAGATACCCAAGCGTCGCCGCAGTGAAGATTTTTTGCCCCATCCCGCCAGCTTGCAAGAAGGGGAGATGAAGCTGGAAACCGCCCATGGGACGGGAGGCGGCACGGCTCCGGAGTGAACCACCTGATCCGGAGAAACCGCCCCGCGGGGCGCGCCGGCCACCCACGGAGTCTGAAAAACCCCCGGTATACCGCCCCCGGGGGGAGGAAAAGGCGTGAAGGAAGGGGCAACCGATAGAGCAATAGGAGCGATCTCGGGCGAAGGCTCGGCGGGAATGGCCGGGACCCCAGGATTATCGCTTTTTAAAATAGAAGGTGAAGCCTGAACCGGCGGACCCCCTCCTTCATGGAGGGCGATGCCGGGCTTTGGCAATCGCGGTGGCTCTTTGCTGACGTTTTCCCCTAGCCGGCTGCCGGGCATGGCAGGCGTGCGCACTTTTAAGATCCGTCGTTTCTCTGCCCCCTCCGGCGAACCCGGCTCCGGGATTAGTCCTACCACTAGCGGCACCGCCACGGACGTGGCGCAATGAGGGCAGGGCATCTGCTGGCCTCCCCACGCGACAGGTGCTTCCATCCCGCCGGCGCAAGCCGGGCAGGAGAACTGCAGGGAAGGAATAGTTTCGGAGCTTAACATAAGGAAGCTTTTTTATAATTTCCATTACTACTGCAAATATTGCAAGTAATTTTCTCAGACTTTCCCGAAGACCGACACCTCCAGATACTGAGGAACTCTAAATAATCAGGCTAGGCATTATTTTTAGTGGACAGAATAAAATCTGGATTTTAATATTGGCTCCAACCATCGAGGCACCGGATCCAACCCCGCCCACGCCGCGAGTCCTCATCCATCACCATGCACACCTCCATGCGGCCGGCCGATGTTTTGCTTTTTCAGTGTGGGTACTGTCACACGGAGCTGAGCGTGCCTTTGGTGCAGCAAGGAGTAGTCGGACCTTGTCCCTGCTGTGCCCGGCAGATCCGTGCGCCGCAGACGATGGTGCAGCCGCTTTTTTTACCTCCTTTGGATGGCGCCCACGAAGCCCACACCCTGCCGGTTCCTTTGCCGGCGTGGAGGGACTATCAACCTTCAGTTCCGGAGGAGCCCGTGATTGATTGGAGCCCTCCCCGGCCCGCATCCCGGGGAGATAGCAACGATGGGCTGCTGCCCCGGCAGTTGACGGAGCATGAGTCGTTGGGTTTCCAGGCAA
>JAYUWQ010000578.1:0-1574 GCA_043753485.1 bacterium | reverse complement strand
TGTAAGACTCTTTCATTCTCTATTTCAAGCCGGTTTATCCCGGCGCTTTCACTGACCCCGGCCAAGTGCCATTCAAGACTGACCCGAAACATGCTATCTGCTATCTGGGACCGGAAAGAGCCGGCCGAAATCGCTGACGGTCCAGTCGAAAGGCGGATTGATGAGCTGCTGTTTGAGCGAATTGTACTCAGTGATTGCTTCAGGGGAATCTACCATCAGGAGGGCACGCAGTTCATGTGAGGGAAATCTGCGCTTTCCCGCAGTGTTGAGCGCTTCGTCCCTGATGAGGGGGATTGCGTCCGGATAGCCGGACCGGGGAATGGCAGCGAGCGCTGCTTCCCTGACAACTTCGTTGGTGTTTTCCAATGCCTGCTTCAGCAATGGCGCGGCCCTTCCGGGATCCGCCGCCAAGACGGTGGCCAGGGCCTTGCTGAAGCCGGGCAGAGGCGTTGCGCCACCATCGCGGGCGACCGCGAATAGGTAGTCTAGGATTTCCGTGTTGCCGGTAATCTGAAAGAGAGTGGCCGCAATGTTCACTGAGGCCACGCTTTGCCGATAGTCAGCGAGTTGATCGTAGGCGGCCTGCAAAGCTTCCGCAGTGCCGGGCGGGCGTGTCTGGTTGAGGACGTCCAACGTGGCCACCAACATGCGGCGGGAATCCAGCCGTGCAAACCAGTAATCCTTGCCGAGATCGATGCCATGGGATGCCAGATAGTAGGCGAAGTCCACCGTTTCCGGTTGTTCCGTCCCGCTTTCCCGGAGTTCCTGCCAGATCTGCCGCACCGGCTCCACGAAGCGTTTGTCCTGGTAGAAATCCGCGTGGCTCAGGATGACCAGCTGGAGGCTGTGGTAATTACCTAGTGGCCTCTTACCGGTGGGATCCTGAAGCTGAAGGCTGGATCCTTTACGAAGGACTGCGAGAAGGGCGTTGAATGCGACATCCCCCGAGTCTCCCAACCGATAGAGAGCGAGGGCAGCTTCTGCGGAAACCTCCGGGTCCGGATGCCCGACGAGGCGGATGAGGGTCCCGAGATAACGGGCCGCCTTGTCCGGATCTCCGGCGCGAACAGCTTTCAGGATCCAGACAGGCAGGACTGAAACGCAGGCGGAGGCGTGCTTAGCCTCGAAGCAGGTTCTGGAGTTGAAGTAAGGCCCCTCCCACGGCTCGTCGCTAGGCAGTGGAAGGGTGACCCGCATCATTTTGATTTCACCGTCGCTCCCGGGGATTTCCGGTGGCGTCAACTTGGGAACCTGTCCGCCCCCGGGAGGGCGGGAGGCTTCCGCAGCCTTGCGATTGTCAGGTGGCGATTCCGTCTGTGGTTTCCGCTTTCCGCCCGAATCCTTGAATTGGATGAACATGGCCAGGGCGATGGCCAGCACGGCCCCGGTGAGCAGAACGGCCTTGGAGGATTTCATTGGGCGATGTCGGTATTGTACATGAGGTCCACGGGATCCGGAAGTTGATTTTGCTCATGGGTCTTAAATAGGGTCAGGTATCGCATTTCAACATTTTTTTGAGTTTTCGGATCGCCCGGATCTGCGATTCGTCCTTTTGGCATAGCACCACGAGACGG
>JAYUWQ010000577.1:0-10138 GCA_043753485.1 bacterium | reverse complement strand
CCCCGGCGTCTTCCGGGAAAGGCAGCGCGCCCAAGGCAGGGGCGGAGAGACCTTTGGCGTTTCCTTCCTCGATGAGTTTGGTAATCCTCATGGCGAGGTCGAGGGCGGCGGCAGCTTCGCGGCCACCGACGCGCGGGCGGAGTCCGTGGCGGGCGCATTCGGCAAAGGCGGCCAGTTCCAGCTTGAGCGGTTCGTCCTTTTCCACAGTCACATCCTCACAAACAATCGCCATGCCCTCGCGGCGGTAGATTTTGCCTTCCTGGGCCTGGTAGTCCAGAGAAAGATAGGCATCGCTCTGGAACACGCGCAGCTTGCGCAGACGTTCGGGACTGATGCGGCTGGCGGTGAGGTTGGCGACACAGCCATTTTCAAAGCGCAGCCGGGCGTTGGCGATGTCCTCGCGCCGCGTCAGCACGGCCACCCCGACCGCATCGATGCTTTCGATGGGACTGCGCACCAGGTTGAGCACGATCTCAATGTCGTGAATCATGAGGTCGAGGACGACGCCGATGTCGATGCTGCGGTTGGGAAAGGGTGAGAGGCGATGGGCTTCGATGAAGCGGGGGCTGGTGAGTCGCTCTTCGAGGAGGCTCATCACGGGATTGAAGCGTTCGATGTGACCGACCTGGAGGACGAGGGATTTGGCCTTGGCGAGGGCCGCGAGTTCGAGGGCCTGCTCGGTGTTGTCGGTGATGGGTTTTTCGATCAGGACGTGTTTGCCGGCTTCGAGCAGGGTCTTGCCGGTTTCGTAATGATAAACAGTGGGGGTGGCGACGGTGATCGCATCGGTCCATGAGGCGAGTTCGGCAAGGGAACTGGCGGCGCGGGTGCCATATTCAGCGGCGAGTCCGGCAGCGCATGCGGCATCCACATCGTAAATACCGGCCAGTTTCACCCCCGGCAGGCTGGCAAGGACCCGGGCATGATTCCGCCCGATCGCTCCTACCCCGGCCACACCCATCGATATCTCTTTCAAGTCACTCATCCCCGCCTGTGGCATGGTTTGCGGCAAGCGTCAAACCCCCTGCGTCCACAAACGGGCTGGGGGGAGAATCCCTCAATGGCTGCGGGATCCAGGCAGACGCATTTTTCGCTGGCGGGAGCGGACTGAAGCAATAAGCTGAGCGCGATATGACTTTTCACATCATTCTCGGGCTTGCTTTTGGTATCATGTTTCTGCTTCTCGGCTGCGTGGCGTTCTTTTATCTGCTGCGCGGAAAGAACTAAGCTTGGCGCGACCCGCGGCCTGAGGCGTGCGACTACTCATGGACATTGACCGCTCCCGCCTCCCGGACCCGGCAGAAGTGCGGCGCTGCTTGTTCATGCGGGCTTTGGAGGAAGCTGATCCAGCGGGTGAACGATTGCCGATGACTGAACGGGCCGCGGCCTCCACGGCGGTGTCAGACAGCTCCGGGTTCGACTTTGTCCGGGCACGGACAGAGCAACTGGGTTCCCGGCTCAAAGGCCCGTTGGGAGTCGCCTTTGCACGGATCGGTGAAATCCCCCACCTCTGGCCAGCCTGGCTGGGTCCAGGCGTTGGCGTGGCAGCCTTTTTGCTCGGATGGTTCACCCACGACCTGGGGCCTGATGGAAGGGTCAGTTTGCTGGCATTTCCTTTGCTGGGTCTGATCGTGTGGAATCTGGCGGTGGTGGCCGCTTCCTTGCTGACCCTTAAAAAGCGGCCCAGCGCGAATCCGTTGATTGGGCCCACTTGGCTGCGACAGAAACCTGCGGTGACAGGCGATGCTCTCACAGATAACGTGCTGGCGCGCACCGAACAGGAATGGCAGGTGGCGCAGGCTCCTCTGCTGATGGCCCGGGGCAAACAACTGTTCCATATTTCGGCTTTGATGCTGGCGGCGGGAGTGGTCGCCGGGATGTATGCCCGGGGACTGGTCCGTAATTATAAAGCTGGGTGGGAAAGTACCTTCCTGACGCAACCTGCGGTCTCCAAGCTGACCCGCATCGTCCTCGGGCCGGCCTCTGTGTTGACCGGAGTGCCGGTGCCGCTGGTGCCGCCCCAGGGTGGGCTGTCTCCAGCGGCGCCATGGATCCACCTGTGGGCGGCGAGTGCCGGCCTTTTTATTCTGGTGCCGCGTTTGTTGTTGGTCTCCATGACCCGGCGCGAGGCCAAAAATGCCGGGGAAACATCGACGGCGTCCTTTTCCGATTACGAGACCACGGCCCGCCGTCTGGCCGGAGGGCAGCCGTTGGTAGCCAAGGTGTTGCCCGTGCAGTGTAATCCGGATTCGCCGCTCCGTGACAGTTTACGGGCCGCGTTGCAGCATTTGTGGGGAGGGCAGGTGATGGTCGATTTCCTCCCTGCCGTGGAATATGGCGGGGAGGATGAGTGCCTAGCTGCTTTGACGGAACCGCCGACCCATTTGGTGCTCCTGATGCCCTTGGCGGTGACCCCTGAGGACGAAGTGCATGGAGCGCTGCAGAGGGGTTTGGAGAAACTCCTCGCCACGGCGGCGGTGCCGCCTTTTGCCCTGACAGTGTTGGATGCCACGACATTCGAAGCCCGGTTGGCGGGGATGCCGGAAGCCGCGCGCCGCATGGCGGAGCGGCGGGCCGGTTGGGAAAAAACCCTCGGGCCAGCCTGGCCTCTCTTGATTCTGGATACGGTGGCCCGCCGGAATCCGGCTGCTGCCGCGGGATCGGTCGCGGCCGCGCGGCAGCCGCTTCGCCTCTGGACGGAGCCCGCCTGACCCTGCAAAATGCTTCACCAAGGATGACTACGATTTACAATCCCCGCCGCAAAGCTGCCCCTGCTGAAGGAGAGGCGGCCACGGTGACCTTCAGCCTGATTTCCCACACCAACGTGGGCAAGACCACGCTGGCGCGCACCCTGCTGCGGCGGGATGTCGGGGATGCCCTGGACCAATCCCATGTGACCGATGTGGCGGAAGCCTGGCCGATGATTGAAACGGACGGCGCCCGCCTCGTGCTCTGGGATACTCCCGGCTTTGGCGATACCGCGCGGCTCCTGAAACGTCTTAAAACTTCCGGACAGTCGCTGCGCTGGCTGGTCACCCAGCTCTGGGACCGCTTCCGCGACCGGCCCTTGTGGTGCAGCCAGCAGGCGGTGCGCAACGTCCAGGAGGAAGCGGACATTGTGCTCTATCTGGTGAATGCAGCGGAGCGGCCGGAGTCCGCCGCCTACGTGGCCATGGAGATGGAAATCCTGACATGGATTGGGAAGCCGGTGGTGCTGTTGCTAAATCAAACCGGCCCGCCCCGCGCAGCGATTGAAGAGGAGTTGGAGGAGGCCGATTGGCGCCTGCATTTGAAACGGTTTCCCATCGTGAAAACGGTGATCGGACTGGATGCCTTCGCCCGTTGCTGGGTGCAGGAAGGGGAGTTGATGAATTTGATTCAACCGCTCCTGGCGGCTGATAAACAGGAGACGTTTTCCACCCTGCGGCGCGCCTGGGAAGCCCGGCATCTGGAGGTTTTCCATCGCAGCATGGAGGTGTTGGCCGGTCCCTTGGCGGAAAATGCGGCGGACCAGGTCGATGTTTCCAAAGAATCCTTTCTCCAGAAACTGGGAGTCGGCCGCCGCGAACTCAATGACCAGATGGAGCAGGCCCGTCTGCAATTGAGCACCCGCCTGGCCGAACGTTCAGTGGTGGCCATGGATCAGTTGATTGCCCTGCACAGTCTGGAGGGGCGGAGTGCCCAGCAGGTGAATCCGGCGGGGGGCGAATCCTTCGGCGTTCCACGCAAAATCAATGAATCCCTCTGGTCGGCCGTGGGAGGAGCCTTGACCGGTGCTGCTGGCGGCATCGTGGCGGAACTGAAAACGGGCGGGTTGCTTCTGGGCGGCGGGGCTCTGGCGGGAATCCTGTTGGGAGGAACGGGAAGTTATTTGTTGGCGAGGGGTTTCAACCTGACCCGGGGGGAGGATCATGCGGTGCGGTGGACCGAGGAACACTTTGCGGCCCAGTTGGAGATCGCTCTGCTTTGTTATCTGGCGGTGGCCCACTATGGCCGGGGCCGGGGCGAATGGCAGGACAGCGAGCCTCCCGCTTTGTGGCGGCAGGCCGTGCGCGACACCACGGCCGCCCACCGCCGCGGCCTGGACCGGTTATGGAAGGCCGCCGGCAACAAGCAGGCCCCGGCGGAGTCTCTGCGCCATGATGCCCGGAAAATCCTCACCACCTGCGCCTCGGAGCTGCTGCGCCGGCTTTATCCCCGGGTGCGGTTGGATTGGTTGGAGGGGTGAACGGGGGGGATTGTTATTCCACATGCAGCACGCCGCGCATGATTCTGGTATGGCCGGGGAAGGTGCAGAGGTAAGGATAGTCGCCTTTTTCAGGGGGGACCTGGAAATGAATCGTGGTCGAGTGATGGGGATCGACCAGACGGGTGAAGGCGAGGACTTCAGGGATTTGGGGAACGTAGCTTTGGGATAGCGCGCGGGGATCGGCCAGGCCCCGGTCGGCGAAGTCGGAAATTTTTCCGAGGGTTCCGGGTTTTCCCAACACCCAGTTGTGGGGAATCAGGTCGTTGTTTTCAAATGTCAGGGAAAGCGGTTCGCCCGCCTTGGCGTGGAGTTCCTTCTGGGTAAACTGGAGTCCGGCGGTGGGCTGAAGCTTGATGGGGCGGCCCGCCTCGCCCTTTTCATGCGGAGATGGCAGAATCCCAGGGGCGGCGCTGACCGGTTGGCCGGGGAGGATTTTGGCGATGGCCTGGTAGCCGGGAAAGGCGGTGAACGCCGGGCCCAGCTGGTGCAGGGTCAGGTAAAAATCCTGACTGATCAGTCCCGGCAGGGCCGCGTGGAGATGGAGTTGGTGGCAAGGCAGCAGCTGCGGGATTTCGAGGAAGAGGGATTTCCGGTCTGCTGACAACTGGGCGCTTTTCACCGCCAGCACATCGTGGCCGGGCTGCCGGGGCCAGCGCACGGAGTATTCATCGCTGCCATAAGCCGGGCCGATCAGGTAGTTCCATTGCTGCGCAAAAAAGTTTTCCACTTCAGCCGCGGCCGGGTCCAGCGGACTGGCAAACTCCAGCCGCACGCCGTTGTCGTGGGACTGCACTTTGACAGGCGCCAAGACCGTGCCGCCGGTGTAACGGACACGCTGGAAGCAACCGTCGTCCGGTGTGTAAGTGCCCCAGCCGGTGCTTCCGGTGACATAAAGTTGGCCGTCGTGCGGCGAGAACCGCCCACGGTGGGCCCCGGAGCGGAACTCGCCCGGAAGGGGCACGGCGCAGCCCTGCTTCTGGCCGTCGATGGTCTCCTCCAGAATCAGAAACGCCGCGCCATAACCCCATGACAGATGCAGGAGCGACCCTGTGGGCAGTCCCCATCCCGCCGAATTGGTGAACACTTGTCCCCCACAGGAGTTATCCACCCCGCGTGGGAAATAGACGGTGGGCGGCAAGTCGCCCCGCGGGCCCGGCTTCGGCCCGTTATGGCGATAGTGCCCTCCGGGAGTGATGACTGCGAGGAGGGAAGCCGCCGTCCAGTCGCCTTCCTGCGCGGCCGCGACCACCTCCCCCTCCGGCCCGACGGCAAGCCCGTTGGGGTTGCGCAGGCCGGTGGCGAGCGTCTCGGAGGACTTTCCATCCGCGGCGATGCGCACGATGCCAAGTTTGCCCGAGGCAAAATAGAAACGGCCTTGGCCATCCGTTTCCAATCCCGTCAGGTAGTCGTGAGCGCCCACCGGGGTTTCGTAAGCCCGGGAATAACACTCGTAAAAATCGGCTTCGCCATCGTGATTCAAATCGCGCAGCCGGGTCAATTGATCGCGCCCGAGGACATGGATATCCCCATCGACGACCTTCAATCCCAGGGGCTGACCCAGGCCGCTGGCGAAACGCCTCCAGCGGAGCTGGTCCAGCGTGGCATCGATGCCGCTGACAATCCAGACCTCGCCTTCAAACGTGCAGAGCGCGGCATCCCCATCCGGCAGAAAGTCATGGCCGCCGACGTGCCAGAGAGATTTCCAGGGGGTGCTGGGAAATGTCAGGCTGTCCACGGCATAAGGCTGGCCCTGGCCCGCCGTGCCCTTGGTTCCGAACACCTGCGGCCATTGCGGGGCCCCGGCTTTGGTCAGGGCATCCAGTTCCGGGCTGTCTCCCCGCCTGCTCCGTTGCCGGAAGAACTTTCCGTCCTTGCTCCACGCGGTTTCCAGCCACTCCACCCCATCCTGAGAAAAGGCGAATGCCACCTGGTTCCCATGCCGGTAAAATCCATGATAGGTAAAGCTTCCGGGTGCCGCGGAATGGCTCACCGGCAAGGGTTCGGGCTTTCCTGCAGGCGTCAGAGCGCCCAGCATGCCCCAGCGGAAGGCATCGAAGTGCAGCAACTTCCCTCCAGACCATACGCTCTCCCACGTCAGGGTGTCGGTGTTGAAACAGGCGGTCAGCCCCCGGTCCCCACCCAGCTGCACACAGGCGGCGCGGGGAATGATTTTACCGTGCAGGGAAACGATGCCGCATTGCAGGCCGCCGGCGTCCATCTCATTCCAACGCGGGTCACGCCAGACCTCTTCGTTCTGGTTTCCCCAATGCCCATACCGCCCGCTATCCAAGCCCGGGAAGGACGGGAGCAATTCAGGCAGCGGCGAGGATTTGCCAAAACGCCGCGCCTGTTTGGCATAAAAATCATACATCCGGTCCCGGTTCACGGGATCGTTGTACAAAGGATGCGCGGCCGGATCCAGTGGTAACGCGTCGGGAAAAAACGCCGCGGACCTGGGCGCGGGAGCGGAGGATGGCTCCTCTGAATCCAATGGCCAATGACCAACATTCTCTCCGCCTGATTCATGGCCTTGACGGATACTGACCTCATCGATCAAGCCGTCGCAGCCGATCCCGCCTTCGACCAATTGTCCGATGGCGAAACCGCCCGGCTGCGGCTGTCCCTGCATGGGTTGCGCCGGCAATTCCTTTGCCAGTTTGCCATCCACATACAAGCGGACCCGGCTCTCCTCCAGCACGGCGGAAACCTCGTGCCATTGGTTGTCCGTGATGGATACCCCGCTGGCAAAATTTCCACCCCGTCCCGGCAAATAGACACAGAATTCCCCGGTCTTGGCAAAGGAATACAGTTCCCAGTGTCCGGCCGAAGCTTTTTCATCCGAGGCTGCCAGAATGTTGAATCCACCAGCCCCCCGGAGTTTGGTCCAGCAGGAAACGGTCAGCGGAAGTTTCCGGTAGGCGGCATTTCCGGGGAGCACCAGGCCACCACCACCGGCATCCAGGGCGCTGCCCTGTTTCCCTTCGACATAACGGAGGGAGCCCGCGGGTTCAGGTTTCAACCCACCAGAGCCCGGGACGGACAGCTCCGCGCGCAGCCTGACCAAACCCACCAGATGCTCCTGCAGGGTGGGTTCGCTATCCGTTTCGGGACGATGGTCAATGATGCCGACCGGACCGCGCCAACCAGTGGCCTGCAGCACCCGCAGCATTTCCAATTCCTGATCCCCCGCGCCCAGCGGCAGGATTTTCTGGTTCAGCTTCTCCCCATCGCGCACCATGCCGTTCAGATTGACCGCCAGCAGATGAGGTTTCATTTTCCGGACCAGCTCACCAAAGCGTGGCAGATGATCGTGGCCGTGATGGAAGTTATACACGATCCCCACATTCTTCACGCCGTCCTTTTCCAGCCGCTTTATGACCGCCAGTTGATTCTCCGGCTCGCCAAACCAACCCCCGTGGTTGTAGAGCGCCACCTTGCACCCCAGTTTCCCTCCGGCTTCCGCGATCGGCTTGATGCGCCCGGCCTCCGCTTCCACCCGTTCGTCGTTGGCTTCCCCCGGTTGCAGGATTTCACCGCCTCCCATCACCCAAAGTTGCGGTGTGATCCGGTGCCGGGCGATCACATCCAGGATCAACTGGCCCTCCGCATCCAGTGAGTTGGCAAACCACCAGGCCGTGAGTTCAATGTGGTGCCGCTGCATGGCTTCCACTTCGGCATCGAAAGTGGGAATGTGCTCTGCCCGCCAATCATAAGCCAGCCGGTGAATCCCCAGGCGCTTCAGCATCAGGGCGCGGTCTTCGGGCCCCCGCTGTTTCGCATCAAAGGGCACGATGCACCAGGCCATGAGGTTTTCCGGCGCGTAAATATCTTCCACGGCCGCCGGGGCGGAAGTGGCGCCGAGGAGGAATAGACAGCGATGGAAAAGGCTGGTGAGTTTCATAAGGGATGCGCCAAGGGCAATCAGTTACGGGATGGAACAAACCAAGGTTACAGAGATATTCATCGGATCTGCGCGGAGATCCCACCATTGGGCGGATCAATGACGGCAGCGGTATAATCAATATGCCATGCCGGGGGAGGTCCCCATAGGATTGGGGAAATCAATCCTGAACTGCTGCCATGGAACTTCCTATCCTGCTCCTCATTTTTCTTGGATTCCTCGTCCTCGTTTTCGTGCTGCCGGTCCGGGGCTATGAGAAAGCAAAGCGGGCGGAGCAGGGAACCCGTGCGTTATCCGGACAGATCCTCCAGATTTCACGCAAGGTCGAGTTGTTGGAAAAGCGTCTGTGGGGTTTGGAAAGTCAAAATGGGTCCTCAGGGGGTGCCGTCAGGATCGAGCCCGTCGAATCTGCGGAAACTCAGCCGCTATCCGAAGAAAGGAATGAGGTCCCGGTGGTGGAAACACTTGCTGAGGATCTGCTGGAAGATCAGGAAACGGTCGTGCCGCTGGCCATGCCGCCGCCCTTGCCCAAGGCTGAAGAATTGGTGCCGCCGGCCGCCGTTCCAGCACCGGAAGTGAAACACGCCGCCGGACGCAAGACTCCGGCAATGAGTCTGGAGCAATTCATGGGGGTGAAGCTTTTCGCCTGGCTGGGAGGATTGGCCCTGTTCTTTGGAATCGCGTTTTTCGTGAAGTATTCGTTTGAGCACAATCTCATCCCGCCCGCCGCCCGCGTGGCGATCGGATTTGTCATCGGAGCCGGACTCCTCGCCGCCGGGATCGTGGTCCACCGGAAAAAGGACCTGACAGTGCTGGCGCAAACCTTCTGCGCTTCAGGGGTTTTGATCCTCTACGGGGTCTCTTTCGCGGCTCACTCGTTGTATCAGCTTTTCGGGGGTGGCTCGGGTGGCGCCCTGGTGGCCTTCTCCCTGATGGCCCTGATCACTGCCGCGGCTTTCCTGCTGTCGGTCCGGCTCAACGCCCTTGTGGTGGCAGTGCTGGGCATCCTCGGGGGATTTCTCACGCCGGTGCTCTGTTCCAGTGGAGAGGACAATCACTGGGGACTTTTTACTTACATCGCACTGCTCGATATTGGCCTGCTGATGGTGGCGAAACACCGGCGATGGTTCTTCCTTACCTTGCTGGGAGCGGCGGGTACGGTGCTGATGCAGTGGTCCTGGTTTGCCAGTTACTTCAGCAGCGGACACTATGATGAAGGGATAGCTACCCTGATTCCCATGGGGGTGGTTCTCTCGTTTTCGGCGCTGTTCACCTTTGGGGCCGGACATTCCCGCCTGAGGGCTCAGGAAGACCCGCATCCTCTGAATGCGGCCCTGCTGCAATGCGCCTTTGGCTTGGTTGCCGCGTTCCATTTCCTCAATTTCGATGGCATCACGAGTCGTCCCTTTCTGCTGTATGGTTACACTTTCCTGATCAATATCGCGGTGCTGGGAGTCATCTTCATTGCCCCGCGCCTGGGTGTGATCCAAGTGGCGGCCGGGCTGGTGACCTTCCTGCATCTCAGCCTCTGGACTTTGTATAGGCTACCGCCTGAAAGGCTAGGAAGTGCCTTGGTCATCTACCTGGTCTTTGGCATCCTTCACGCGGCCTTCCCGCTGGTGTGGCGGCGCCTCCGGGAGGGCGACCTGGCAATTCCCCGTGCCTTCAGTCCATGGTTTCAACCTTTCACTATTCTACTCATGCTCCTGCCCGTGCTGCGGCTGGAGGAAGTGCCGTTCATCATCTGGCCAGCCATCCTGCTGGCTGACCTGTGTGTCATCGCCGCCGCGATTGTCAGCGGAATGCTGCTGCCGTTGGTGGCCGCCTTGGTGCTCACCTTGGGCGTCGTCTTCTCATGGTTGGTCAAGGTGCCGGCTCAGATCACCGAACTGCCCCTATTCCTCCTGGTGTTGGGTGGTTTTTCCGCCGTGTTCGCCATCGCGGGCTGCTGGCTGGCGAAGCGTTACCCCGGGGCATGGCGGCTCCGC
>JAYUWQ010000576.1:0-1576 GCA_043753485.1 bacterium | reverse complement strand
CATTGCGTGGCCGGCGCTTGTAACAAGAGGGCCTTTACGGCGGCTCTCCTGCCGAAAACCCAGAAGACGGCGGGCGTGACGACGAGGTCGAGCAGGGTGGAACTGACGAGACCGCCGACGATGACGACGGCGACGGGATGAAGGATTTCCTTGCCGGGTTCGTGGGCGGCGAGGAGCAGGGGGATGAGCGCGGTGCCCGCGGCGAGGGCGGTCATGAGCACGGGGACGAGCCGTTCCTGGGTGCCGCGGATGACCATGGCTTTGGTGAAGCCTTCGCCTTCATGCTGCATGAGGTGGAGGTAGTGGGAGATCATCATGATGCCATTCCGGGCCGCGACCCCGCCGACAGCGATGAACCCGACGAGGGTGGCGATGCTGATGTTGTTGATCAGTAGATAAGTCAGGGTGAGCCCGCCCATCAGGGCGAGGGGGATATTCAGCATGACCTGCAACGCCAGCGAGAGGCTGCGGAAATAACCAAACAGCAGCAGCAGCACCACGCCCAGGACGATGGAGAAAAAGAACGCAATGCGCCGGGTGGCTTTTTGCTGGGCAACGTATTCGCCTTCGAAGCTGACAAAATAACCTTCGGGGAGTTTCACCTTTTCCGTGACGGCCTGCTGCCATTGCTGGACGAGGCTTTGCAGGTCCGGATTGCTGGTATTGGCGCCGATCACGATGCGGCGCTGGGAGTTCTCCCGGTTGATGACATTGGGGCCCCGGGATTCACGGATTTCCGCGAGGAGGTGCAGCGGGAGGCGCTGGCCGGTGCCGGTTTCGATCAGGAGATCGCCCAGCTTGCCAGCGTCGCCGCGCCATTCCGGGGCCAGCCGCAGGACCAGATCGACGGTGCGCTGGCCTTCACGGAGTTCTGTCAGGACAGTGCCCCCGAGCAGGGTGGAGACCTGTTCATTGATGGCTCCGGGCTGGACGCCGTAGGCGAGGGCCCGTTCGCGGTCGACTTCGATTTTGATCTGCGGAATGGGCACCTGGGCTTCGAGGTTCACATCGGTCAGGCCGGGGATGGCTTTGGCGAGGTCGCGGACCTGCGCTCCTTTTTCGCGGAGCACTTCCAGTTCCGGGCCGAAGATCTTGACCGCGATCTTGGCGGAGACGCCGCTGAGCATGTGGCTGAGGCGGTGGCCGATGGGTTGGCCGACATTGGCGAAGGTGCCGGGGATGGTGGCCAGCTTCTGGCGGATTTCGGCGAAGACTTCGGGCCGGGAGCGTCCGTTGGGATGGAACTCCACGTCGAATTCGTTGACGGAGACCGGCATGACGTGGTCATCCTTTTCCGCCCGCCCGGCGCGGCGGCCCACGCTTTTGACTTCCGGAATAGTCAGGAGGAGGCGGGTGCCCACTTCGCCGATTTCATTGCTCTGCTGCAGGGAAGTGCCGGGGGCGCTGGCGAGCGAGATGGTGGCGCTGCCTTCGTTGAAGGTGGGGAGGAACTCCTTGCCCATCATTGGATAGAGCTTCAGGGCTCCGGCCAGCATCAGGGAGACGAGGCCGATCACAAAAAGCGGTGCTCCGAGGGCGACTTTGAGGAAGGTGTGCTCGACGGTTTTTTTCATGA
>JAYUWQ010000575.1:0-10143 GCA_043753485.1 bacterium | reverse complement strand
GGCAATTTGAACCGGGGAACTTCCGTCTGGATGCGGTGAGCGGTCGCGAGACCATCCGTCTGCCGCAGCAGCCGGTCACGGCGGCCCCGGTCCGGCAGGCCCTGACGGATCTTTGCCACGCCCTGCTCAGCTCCAGCGGCCTGCTTTACGTGGAATAAATCGGAGGCCTGGCTGGCCCGGAAATTACCCCGGATGAGTTGCCGATGATCTTGCCGGATGCCATCAAGCGGGTCAGGATGCGGCCATGAGGAATCTGTTGTTTGTCCTGACCGCCCTGGCCTCGTTGCCATCGGGCTGGACGGGCGAACCGTTTTTGCAGCGCAGCTGGTTGTCGGAAGACGGACTGCCCGGGAATTTCGTGCGTTCCGTTGTGCAGGCCCCTGACCGGTTTTTGTGGGTGGCCACCGCCGAGGGGGTAGTGCGGTTCGATGGCGTCCGCTTCACCGTGCCGGGTGGGACGGTGGATCAGGAGATTACCCGGCTGCGGCCAAAGGCTCTGTTTCCCCTGCCGGATGGTTCGGTCTGGATCGCCACCGAGGCCGGGGGACTGATCCACTGGCGTGAACGCGTGTGGACCTTGGTATGGCCAGCTTCCTCCCAGCCCGGCGTCGCCGAAGTGACTCAGGTGGTACCCGGGCCGGATGGGGCCGTGCTCGTGGTGCGGGCGGCCGAAGTCTGGCGTGCCTCCCCGGAGAATACCGCTCCCGTCCGGCTAGAGCCGGTGACGCCAGAGATTGCCACCCTGCTGGCGGCCAACCTCAAGTCGTGGCGCTCGGCCGGCCGCAGCGTCCCGGGTGCGGCCGTTCCCGAACTGAACGACCAGCTGGGCCGCCGCTGGTTCAGTGGTCCTAACCGCGAACTGGCCGTAGAGACCCCGGATGGGCGCGTTCTGCCCGTCCTGCCGGCCGACTCGGGGGTCACGGAACTGGCGGAAGATCATGAGGGAAACATCTGGGTCGCCCATGAATCCGGAGGGCTACGGTGTCTGCGCGATCGGCGGGTGGACATGCTGCAGGATGAAAACGGACAACCCGGAGCCGCCACCTGCCTTTTGGAAGATCATGCCGGGGTGCTTTGGATCGGCGACCGGCGCGGTGGTCTCGACCGGCTGGAAAAAGGCACCCTGACCCATCTCAAATTGAAGGAGGGGAGTATCCAACGGGCCGTTTGCGTGCTGTTTGAGGACTCTACGCTCAGACTTTGGGCCGGAACCCGTGATGGTAGTCTCTTCGTCAGACGCGAGGGGGAATTTGCCACCTACGGCAGTGGTCCTCCCCTCTCCAAGGTAAATGGCATGGCGGAGGATCATTCAGGCCGGCTCTGGATAGCCGGGGCTTATGGCCTTGCCGTCCTGGAGGGGGATTCGGTCCACCTCAGGGCCGGGGCCGAAGCCTTGCACGGCCGGCTCTCCTCGCTCTTCATCACCCCGGAGCAGGAAGTCTGGACGGGCACCTCCGAGGGGGCCATCTACCGCGGCAGGACCAGCGACCCAGGGCCACCCATGTTGGACGAAGCCGGCACCCGTCTCTCCCGCGGTTGCCGCATTTCCTCGTTTTTCCGCGATTCCACGGGACTGGTGTGGGCGGCGACCCATGGAGCGGGTTTGCTGCGGTTTCATCGCCAGTCCGGCTGGACCGTCTATGATGCGGAGGCAGGACTGCCGGACCTGCGCCTGACTGCCGTGCTGGAGGATGCCACGCACCATCTTTGGTTAGGATCCCTCGGGGGTATTTTCCGGCTTAAACGCCACGATCTGATGGCCTCCCAGAGCCCACTGCCTTGGTTGCGGCTCGATCGCAGCGATGGCCTGACCACCCGGGAGTGCACCGGCTACAATCAACCTTCCGCATGGCGCTCCCGCGACGAAACCCTCTGGTTTCCTACCTCCCGCGGGGTCGCCCGCATCCGCGGGGAAGCGCTGCATTCAGCCGCACCTCCGGACCCGGTGATCGAATCCGCCACCGCGGGCGACACTGTGATGCACCCGGAAGTCCAAGCGGGCGCCCTGCAAGCGGGCCCGGGCCGTTCCCGGCTGGAATTCCGCTTCACGGTCCCCTCCTTCACCGCTCCGGAAAAAATCCGTTTCCGCACCCGCCTGACCGGTCTGGACGACAACTGGCGGGAGAGCGGCCCTTTGCGCACCGCCGCTTATGATGCCGTTCCGCCGGGCACTTATCAATTCGAAGTTACCGCCGTGGATGGCGATGGCACCTCCGGCCGGATCGTCAGCTTGCCGGTTCAGATCCTCCCCCACTGGTGGGAAAGCCTGGCATTCCGCATTGCGGCTGGCTTCCTTGCCGGTGCCACGGCCACTGGCGTCGGCTGGCTGCTGGCCCGCCAGCGCGCCAAACAACGTATTGCCCGCCTCCAACTCCGGCATGCCCAGGAGACCGAACGCGCCCGGATTGCGAGGGATCTGCATGATGATCTCGGCGCCAGCCTCACAGAAATCTCACTGCTGGCAGGGCTCTCCGCCGAGGAAGCCCCCGCCGGGCCGCACCGCCAATCGCTGGAAACCATCGCGGCCCGTGCGCAGACGGTGGCCGGAACCCTTGATGAAATTGTGTGGGCAGTCGATCCACGGCACGACACCTCCGCTTCCCTGGTGGAATATTTGAGCTCGTGGGGCCAGGAATTTCTGGCCCGTGCCGGGATCCATCTCCGGCTCGATATCCCACGGGATCTGATCGACTTCCCCATGGAAGCTGAACGCCGGCACGCCTTGTTTCTCGCGGTCCGGGAGGCACTCCATAACATTATGAAACACTCCGGGGCATCTGTGGCATGGCTTCGCATGAAAAGCACCCCCCAAAGTCTTATAGTTGTCGTCGAGGATACCGGGAAAGGTTTTGACCCCGCCACCATCAAGCGGGGAAATGGCCTGGAAAACTACCGGGAGCGGATGAAAACCTGCGGGGGAACCGTCAGTCTGATCGCGGCCCCGGGGGAAGGCACCCGTCTCGAATTCAGAATCCCCCTGCCCCCGCCTTCGGGCTGAAACTCCAATCCCGTTCCATCAGTCCACCGCCGTTGTCCCCGATTCCGTCCCTTTTTTCCAACTGACTTTCCTGTGAATCCGCCCATCATCTCCCATACCTCCGTTGCCATCGTGGAAGACCATGAAGCTCTCGGCAAAGGGCTGCGCCGCCTCGTGGAGGGCACTCCCGGCTGCATCTGTGCCGGCCTCTTCTCCAGCGGAGAGGATGCCTTGAAGGCCATTCCCACCCTCCAGCCGGATGTGGTGTTGATGGATATCAATCTGCCCGGCATGTCCGGAATCGAGTTGACCAGCCGGCTCAAAGCCCGCCTGCCCGCGCTGCACGTCATCATGGTCACCGTCTATCGCGACCACGACCGGATCTTTGCCGCACTGAAAGCAGGCGCCTGCGGCTATCTTCTGAAGCGATCCACCCCCGCCGAAGTCCGCGAAGCGATTCATGCCGTCCGCGCCGGCGGAGCGCCCATGTCCGCCGAAATTGCCCGCCGGGTGGTGGAAGCCTTCCATCAGCCCAGCACTCCCGTCACCGGCCTGGATGACGTCAAACTTTCACGGCGCGAGACCGAGATCCTCGAAAAAATCGCCCAAGGCCTCGCCAACAAGGAGATCGCCGACCGGCTGGGACTCAGCGTGGAAACGGTCCGGGTGCATTTAAAGCGTATTTACGAGAAACTACACGTCCGGTCACGGACGGAAGCAGCTCTGAAATACCGCGATACGGCGGGCCGCCCTCCGGTTGATCCTGGATGGTGAGGCGGCTCCCAGCTTGCCGGTGGAGAAATTGGTCGATTTGCACCGCGTTCACACGTTGGCCAGCGCTTCCAACAGATGCTGGTTCAGCCGGATTCCAGCTTCAAAGTTCGCCAAGGGAAAATTTTCGTTCGGAGCATGGGCCTGGCAATCCGGCAGGGCCAATCCCAGCAACAGAGTTTCAGCACCCAGCACCTGGCGGAAGGATTGGACAATCGGGATGCTGCCGCCTTCCCGGATCAGCGCCGGAGGTTGATTGAACGTGGTTTCCAAGGCCCGGCACGCGGCACGGCCAAATTTGGAGTTGGGATCCATCGCATAAGGCGCCCCGCTATGACCTACCTTCACCTCCAATCGGACCGTAGCTGGGCAATGCCGGGCGAAGTGGGCCTGGACTTTGGTCAATATATCCTTCGGATCCTGGTCTGGCACGAGCCGGAAGGAGAACTTGGCGAAGGCACTGCGCGGGATCACCGTTTTTGATCCTTCCCCTTGGTAGCCTCCCCCGATCCCGTTGACCTCGGCCGTCGGCCTGGCCCAACGACGTTCATGATCGGTATAGCCGGGTTCCCCGAAAAGCTGCGGCACCCCGGTTAGATGCAGGGTCTCCTCCGCCCCACCGGGGAGCTTGGCCCAAGCCTCCCGTTCCCACGGTTGGACCGGACACACCGCATCATAGAGTCCCTCGATGGCGATACGGCCTTCCGAATCATGGACGGTAGCGACCAAACGTGAAAGCACCGTATTCGGATTGGCGACACTGCCGCCGAAGATGCCGGAATGGAGATCAATGGTGGGCCCATGGACCACCACTTCCACGCAGGCGATGCCCCGCAGGCCATATGTGAACGTAGGAATTCCTGGTCCCACCATGCCGGTATCTGAAATTGCGATAATGTCGCAGGCGAGATCTGCGCGGTGCTGCTGAAGAAAGGGTTCCAAGTTTGGACTGCCGATTTCTTCCTCCCCTTCCAGCAGGAAAATCAAGTTCACGGGCAGATCACCGTGGGCACGCAACGTGTCGGACAGTCCGCATAGGTGGGCCATGTGCTGTCCCTTATTGTCCGTGGAACCGCGGGCAAAGATTCTGCCGTTTTCGATCCGGGGCTCAAAAGGATCCGACTGCCATTGCTCGACCGGATCCACCGGCTGCACATCGTAATGTCCATAGATCATCACGGTGGGCCGGCCCGCCCGGTGGATATTTCTTGCAAGCACCACGGGGTGCCGTGCTGTTGGAAAAATCTGAGTGTCCAACCCGCTCGATTTCAATCGGGCCACCAACCACTCAGCATTCGCCAACACGTCAGCGGTGTAACGGGAATCCGTGGAAATGCTACGGAAGCGAAGAACGGTCATCAGGTCATCGAGATGGGCAGAAAGCATAATTAAAAGATTGGGGAAAACGTGAAATTAAAGCGCAGGAGCGATGCCGTTCCAGAAACCATCATGCGCAAATCAGCATGACATAGTCAGCAGAATCAATAAGTCTCTGCGTCGGTCATCCACCACCCCGGAATACGATTTGTGGCTAAAACACCGACGGTTGCTCATGGCATAAAAAAAGCCCGGTCTCGCAGGAGACCGGGCTAAATTTATTATCGTCGGGAAGACTTAAACTGCTGGAGTGGTTGCAGTGCCGGGTTGTGGGGGGCGGACTGGCTTGCCGGGCTTGGTCACGGTAGTGGTGATGATCTGGACCAGTTGGCCATTGACCAATTTAAATTTACCAGTCTTGAGCAGGCGATCAATTTCATCTTGGTCGAAACCGCCGGCGTTGGCCCCAGCGCTATTTGGAATGGTGAGGTAGATTCCACCCACTCCAGGGCGGACAAAACCGAAGTCTTCGGAGTATTCCTCTTCTTCAACGACAGTAGTCACTGGAGCTTTGCCAACGGGCTCTTTGCCCACGACACCCTTGCCGGAACCTTCGGTTTCGGCACTGAACTTGTCAGCGAGAGCGCTGGCAGCCTGGGGAGCGGCCGCAGCGGCGCAAGCGAGCACCACTGGAAGCTCGGAAGGAGCAGCAGCCGCAGCGGCTTCAACGATGGCAACGACCGTAGCGTTATCGGACTTGGCGGCGGAGATGGCAGCCTTGACGATTTCACAGGCGCACTTCGGAGAAGCAGCGACTTGTTCAGCCACCACCTTGAGCACTGACTCAGGGGCGGCCACGATCGCTTTGGTCACAGCGGCCTGCACCGGAGTGCAAAGCTCGGAAGCAGAAGCGGTGGAGAAAGAAGCCAGTGCAGCGAGACCAGCGAGTCCGAGAGTCAATGTTGGGAACTTCATGGGATGATTGAGTGGATTAGTAATGGGGGACAGAAAATTTAAAATTCGAGCTACGGATAACTTTTAACGTCATACCTGTCCGGCGTCTACACAAAAAAAAAGTAATTTCTTGCTCCAGAAGGGCCGTCTCCTCCCTTCGGGTCACCAGCCTTCCAAGGCGTAGCGCAGCGCGGGACGCATCATTTCGAGCGTCTCCTCCAAATCCGCCGGGCCATGAGCCATGGAAAGGAAGCCCGCTTCAAAAGGACTGGGAGCGAAATAGACCCCCAACTCCAGGGATTTATGGAAAAACCGGCGGAAGTCGGCCGTCCGGCTGGTCTTGGCGTCGTCAAGGTTGTGCACGGGGGTTTCAGTGAAAAACAGGCAGAACATGCTGCCAATCCGGTTAAAGGCGAGAGGAATCCCGATTTCTTCCAGAATGCCTCTGACCCCCGCTTCGAACGCGGCTCCGGTTTCCTCAAGGCGCGGCCAAGCCTCCAGCTTTTCCAGTTCGCGGAGCTGCGCCAGCCCGACGGCCATGGCCAGGGGATTTCCGGAAAGTGTCCCCGCCTGATACACCGGACCGTCTGGGGCCAGCAGATCCATGATGTCCGCCCGGCCACCCAAGGCGCCTACCGGGAGGCCTCCTCCGATTACCTTGCCCATGGCGGTGAGGTCGGGTTTCAGTCCGATCATTTCCTGATAACCCCCTTTGGCCAGGCGGAATCCGGTCATCACCTCATCGCAAATCAACAGGGCCCCATGCTCCACGGTCAGGCGGCGCAGGAGTTCCATGTAACCGGGTTTGGGCAGGAACAAACCGGCATTGGCAGGCACAGCTTCAACAATCACCGCTGCGACTTCGTGGCCAATCTGGCGGAAGGCAGCCTCAATGGCCTCAAAATCGTTATATGGCAGTACCGTCGTCAGCGCTGCCAGTGCCGCCGGCACTCCGGCGCTGTCCGGGCGGCCATGGGTCAGGGCCCCGCTCCCGGCAGAAACCAGCAGGCTGTCCCCGTGCCCGTGATAGCATCCCGCGAACTTGATGATCCGGTCCCGCCCCGTAAAACCACGCGCCAAGCGCAGGCAACTCATGGTCGCTTCCGTGCCGCTGTTGCACATCCGCACTTTCTCCACACTGGGCACCCAATCCACAATCAGGCGGGCCATCTCCACCTCCCAGGGATTAGGGATTCCAAAACTTAGTCCATCCTTGGCGACCTCCTGCACGGTCCGCACCAGCACGTCCGGGGCATGGCCCAGAATAGCGGGCCCCCAGGTGCCCACATAATCAATCAGCCAGCGGTCATCCGCATCCAGAATGCGGCAGCCTTTGGCACGTTTTACAAAAAACGGCTCGCCATCCACATTCCGGAAGGCGCGCACGGGGCTGTTCACACCACCGGGAATATATTGTTTGGCGAGGGCAAAGAGGTTGGAGGAATTCGACATAGGACCGGAAATATAACACGCGCGGCCTCCCATCCAAGGCGGGAAGCCGCGCGCTGTCCATCGGGATTGAATTCCAGAGTCTACTTCTTCTGGATCTTCTCCAGGGCTTTCATGGCGGCATCGCGCTCTTCCTCCGCCTTTTTCATGGCTTCCTGCGCCTTCTGGATCGTGGAATTGATCTCCCGGAGCTCGGATTGGAGCATATCCGCGTCCTTGGAGAGGGCAAATTTGCCGGACTGCACGTCGGTCAGCAGGGCATTCACGATCTTCGCCGGAATCAGATAGGTACTCACCCGCTCGGCCCGGGCAATGTTCAGGCCGACGATCGCTCCTGTCACATCAATCACCGGACCTCCCGCGTCTTCGGCCTGAAGGGCCAGATCACTCTGCACGGCGTTGGGATACCCCGAAGCATTTTTGCTGAGGCTTGATCCCATCTGGGCCGTCTGGTCGAGTTCGCGCATGTCCAAACCGGCCCGCCTCGCCACCTCAGCGCGGTTTCCGAGGGACAATTCGATACTCTTTTTCGCGGCATCACGCTCAATTTGAATGGTGACTTTTTCCTCCGGCTTGAGGCTGGAAACCATTTTCAGCAACTGCCCCGGACTGGCCATTTCCGTGCCATTCACTTCCAGAATCACATCGCCTTTCTGCAACCCTACCCGCTCCGCCGCCCCACCGGGCACGACGTCACCAATCCGCACGCCCCGGGGCGGAGCATCCTCGCGGGACATGACGATCCCGAGGAAGCCCTTGCTGCGTTCATCCAGGCTGCGGGCAGCCACACTGATCACGCCGAGGCCGGTTGGATCCTCGCCAGTACTGACTGCGGCGATCAGGGTGCCAACCGGAGTATCCGTATTCGCAAAATTAGCGGGCACGAGGCCGGTGGCGTCCAGTTTGATCAAGGCCAGATCGTATGCCTTCATCTCATCAACGATCTTGGCCGGAACGATGCGGCCATCGCCGAATTCGACTTCAAAGTCACCTTTTGCCACTTCGCTGGCCTTGGTCAAAGCATAGCCATCCGCGCTGACAATCGTGGCCAGCGCGACCTGACGGTTCTTTTTGATGACACGCACGGTAGATTGGCGGGTCTTGGCCACCAAGGGCCTCCATTCAGCAAGGGCGCTCAGGTGATGTTTGCTGGTGCGCGGGGTTTCCTCACGCGCTCCCGGACCAAATCCCAATCCCTGGCTATCGCCGCCACGACCACCCATACGGCGCATCATTTCCTCAAGGAATTTCCGGGAGTTGAGAGGCCCTTCCGCGCCATCCTCCTGCGGCGAATCGCCGTCGGCGTTGCCTTGGTCAAATTCCCTGAACAATTCATCCAATCCCTCCGGACGCCCCGGTGCACCACCCCGGCCGTGACCCTCCAAAAGACGTTTCAGCATATCCGCCATCGGATTGTCCTGCACGCCGCGGCTGCCCTGCCGGGGATACGGCATTTCCTGACCGTTCTGCCAAAAGCGCGGTCCCGCGCCGTCATTCCTGAACTCAAAGCGGAACTGCTTGGTTTGGCCGGGAGCTTGAATGAGGTGGCCCGGTTGATCCTCCGCATGCAGCGAAAAGCTCAGCAGACCGGCTCCAACGGTGGCCACTGCCAGCACGGCAGGGATAAAAATTCGGCTATTCATCACAGTAATTAAAGGGTTGGAATGGGAAATTTGTTGGATTCAGCGGGCCGGAGCGAGGGTGACTTCCAGTTGTTTTTCACTGCCGGCGCGCTTCACGGTCAGCTGCAGTTTGTCCCCGGCTTTGGCGGATTGGACTTTGGAGACGATGTCCCCATTTTCCGTCACCGCCTGGCCATCGATTTTGGTGATGATGTCCTCCAGTTCCAGCCCGGCCTTTGCCGCCGGGGAACCGTCAGCCACTTCCACCACCTGCACGCCGCTCTTGTCATCGAGCGCTTCCAATTGCACCCCAAGATAGACTTTATTCTTCGTCGGGGCCGCCTCCGGCTCGACGGGCGGCTGCGTCCGGGGAGCCCGGCGCAAGGGACGGTTCTCATCCGCGTCACGTTCCGCACGGCCGGGGCGTGCCTTGGGTTCCTCCCATTCCTCGGCATCTTTCATGCCCGGCATCAGATTGGAGAGTTTGCCCCACACATCCCCGTTTTTGAGGCGTTCCATGTCCTTGGCAAAGACACCGATCGGCACGTGCCGGTTCTCGGAAAGATTCTGACTGATGCTGGAGTGGATTCCCACGACCCGTCCTTCCAGATCAAACAACGGACCACCGCTGTCCCCCCCTGAAACCGTGCAATCGCTACGGAAATAAGCCTTGCTGTCGTTCTCCCACAGCCGGCCCACCCGCAAAGGAGCGCCCCGCTGCGGATCGTAACCGCCGGGATGTCCTAAAGCCAGCACCCACTCCCCTGCCTCCACGCTGTCCTCCGGGGCCATTTCCACAAAAGGATACTCACCCGGTTCGGTAATCTGCGCCAAGGCGGCATCCCGGTTCATGTCCCGGCCCAACGACTTTCCCTTCACCTCCCGGCCTCCCGGCAGAGTAATCGTCAAATCCGCCCCCGTCGCGGCCAGCACGTGTCCTGCGGTCAGGATCAAGCCATCCTTGCTCACAATCACTCCGCTGCCGGATCCCATCGAACCCTGGCCGGAGGACCCCGTGATCGCAACCACCGCCGGCCCGACTTTTTGCACCGT
>JAYUWQ010000574.1:0-3830 GCA_043753485.1 bacterium | reverse complement strand
TCGAAAAGGGGGAGGACAGGGCAGGGAGGGGCAAAAACGAAAACCCCCGCCGGGTGAGGGCGGGGAGTCGGGAAGGGAGTCAACCCGTCGTAAGCCGGGACGTGGGGTGGCCGGGGAGGTCAGACCTTGATTTTCACTTTGCAGCCGGGATGCTTTTTCTTGTAGGCCGCGATCTTCTTCTTCACATTTTTCAGGGCATTTTTTTTGGCTTCGGCACTGTTGCTGCCGCTGCCGGTGGCAACAAAGATTTTCACTTTGGGGCAAGCGGCCATGAGGAGGGAGCCGCCGGGAGCACCAAGGCTGAGGAGCAGGACGGCGGCGGTAAGGAGCAGCCGGCTGGTCTTGAGTGAAGGAGATAACATACTTTGCCGTCAGCCAAGGGAGGCGGAATATCAATCGGAATTTCCTGCAACTTTCCTGTTCTGGCTGGCAGGAGGATCAGGGTTCCGGGCTGTCGAAGACTTCCAGCGGTTCCAAGGGCGAGAGCCAGCGCTCGGCTGCGGCCTGATTCAAGGCCCGGCGCACTGCTGCGAGCGTTTCGGACGGGAGATGGGCCGAGAGGGCATCCATCCGGCGCTGGACTTGGAATTCGTCGCGCTCTGCCTCGGCGAGGGAGACTGCGGGCTCGGTTTGCTCAGCGAGGGCCAGGGTATGCAGGGCGGCGAAGATGCCGTTTTTCTGATCCTCGCTGAGGGTGGTGCGGGCCTGGATGGCGGCGAGTTCGCGGGTGGAAACCACCTCGGCATCGTCCTGGGACATTTTCCCGAGGCTGTTTTGCCAGAGAGCTTGTTGTCCGGGTGTCAGGATCCCGGAGATCTCATCAGCAAAGGGCCCGGGACGGCGGAGTTGGCGCAGGGCGTCGGCCCCCCGGAGCAGGAGATCGGCGGCTGCTTCATCCTCGGCTGGGGCCGCTGCGGCGCGGACGAGAGCCGCCCGGTCGGGCAGGTGTGAGGCCAGGATGCCCTGTGCCCGTACCGCTTGATCGGTTGTGAGGGTGAGGGCGCCATTTAAAAACCGGAGACGTTCTGTCAGGAAAGCTTCCGTCACAGGATCAGGGGAGGCGGGAGCCGGGTTCCGGGTGGTTTCGGGGAACCGCTGTGAAGGGGCAATATCCTGTAATAGTCCACTCGAAATGACCGGCGATGGCTTAGCCTGTTGTGGCTTGGAGGGAGATCGCAGGTAGGGGGTGGCTTCAGGCTCCCCGGATTGATAAGCCAGTCCCGCCAGTCCCAGGCCGAAGGCCAGCGTGGCCATGACAGTGATACGGATGCGGCGGGACATGGCAACGGAGGCGGGGTTTGAAGTGCTGATTTCGAGTGATAGAGTGGGGGCGGAACGGGGGAAACCACGGATTTCGCTGGGAGTCCGGATTTTTAAGGGGAACGGTTTCAGGTTCGCAGTTTTTTGAGGAGCCGCTGCAGTTCGGTTTCGGCCTGCTGGAGGCGGGCGGCGAGTTCTGCGGAGGTGATCCAGTAACCGCCGCTGACCGAAATGGTGGTTTGGACGAGGCGGTCGTCGCTGGCGATGGTGAGGTGGTGATCCGCGGCGTAGCGGGCGGTGAGACGCTCGATGACGGTGTCGGCGGTCTCGGAGGAGGGGGCGTAGATGATTTGGATGTCGTCTTCGTTCGCGCGGCCGCTGGTGATTTTGGGGCCTTTGCCATCGAAGACCACCACGACCCGTTCGCCGGAGTGGTCCTGCCAGAGGCGGAGGAGTTGGCAGAGGCGCTCGCGGGCCTGCATTTGGTGTCGCTGGTGGAGGGCGCGGAGGTCCGGCCAGGCGAAGATCATGCTGTGGCCGTCCACGATGAGGAAGGACATGCTCCTTCCATGGACGGGATCACCGGGAAGGGAACGGGAATTTTCCACGATTTGACGGCGGGCGTGGCTGGGCCCGGTGGCAAAGATGGGCAGGACTGCGCCACAAAAAACCCCGCCGTTTTGGGGCGGGGTTTTTTGGGGAAAGGAACTTGCGGAAAACTCGGCGGGAGCCTCGTCCACCTTTTCGCGGTTACTTCAGCTTCGCGGCGGCTTCCAGCACCTTGGCGGTGTGGGTGGCGGGATTGACGTCGGGGTCGGTCCAGACGATGAGGCCGTCCTTGACGAGGAAGGACTGGCGTTTGCTGAAGCCGATCCGCATGGTGGGAACCCCGAAACCGGCGACGATATTACCGTCGTGGTCGGCGAGAAGGGTGAAGGGGAGTTTGTATTTTTCCTTGAAGGCCTTTTGGGCCTCCGGTTTGTCCATACTCACCCCAAGGATCTGGATGCCGGCCTTGGTAATGTCAGCATTTTCGTCGCGCAGGCTGCAGGCTTGTTTGGTGCAGCCGGGGGTGTCGGCCTTCGGGTAGAAATACACGAGGGTGAGGCCTTTTTTGTAGGCCGCGGCGAGGTCGAAGGGTTTGCCGTCCTGATCCAGAACGGCATCCGTCGGGGCTTTGGCTCCGGCGGGGAGGGGTTCGGCGTGGCTGGTGGTGAGCAGGTAGGCGGCGGTGAGACCGACGGCGAGCACGGAGAAGAAGAGGGCCTTGAGCATAAGGATGGAAAACTACGGAAACTTAAGATAAATTAAATAAATGTCGAGCACCATCTTTGCCGGAGAATGGCGCGGGAGAAACGCCGCAGGAGGAAGGAGGGACTACTGCACTTCTTCTTTCGAGCCGGAATACAGCCATTTCACGACTTTATCGTCCCGGATCAAGGCCATGAGTTCGGTGGGGGTAGGGCCGAAGATGGGGTTGTCCACGGTGCATTGGATGGTGCCGGTCCAGTAGCTGGTGCCTTCAAATTGCTCAATGTTGAGGTCGCCCCAGGCGGTGATGCGGTCTTCGGTGGTCTCTTTGATTTGTTTGAAGCGCAGGCTCTCGATCATGGCCGTGATGATGCCGCCGGATTCGACCTTGGGCTTGGGACCGGCCGCGGCCAATTCGGCGTCGGTGGCTCCATTGGCGCGGGCTTTGAGGCCGCGGGCCCGGGCCCGTTGTTTCATGATCTGTTCGGTTTTGTAGGCTTTGTACTTTTCGTAGAGCGCCGTCATCGTTTCCTTGAGATCGGTATTCGCGAGGGGGACGAGGCTCCGGGCAGGGTCTTCACGGCTTTTCATCAGGACGAGCATGCCTTGGGTCATGCCGACGGCGAGGGCGTCGGATTTTTCCGGGAGTGGGATTTTCCCATTGGGGCCTTCGAGGGTGATGGCGACAAGCGTCTTGACGGTGCGGGGAAAGGCGCGGCTGGGAATGGTGGACCACTCCTTGGTGATTTCCTCGATCCCCTTGAAGGTCGGCAGAGGGTATTTGGCGTCAATTTCGTCCACCTGGGCCACCACGGGGGTTTCCGGGGCAGGTGTCCCGACGGGTGGGGTGGTGGAGGTGCCGCCGGGGAGCTCAGGAGCCGGGGTGGCGGAGGGAGGGGCACTCTTGCGCATGGATTCCGCCAATTGCCGGGCGGAACTGGAAGCGGAGGATTCTTTGGCGCTGGTGCCGTCCGGCAGGGTGGCTCCGGTGGCTTGTTTTACCGCAGCCGCAATTTCATCGCTGCGTTTCTTTTGCGTATTCGCCTTGCTGGCGTCCATGGAGGTCACGATTCCCGGTTGGAAATACCAGCCCGCCGCAACGGCGAGGGCGATGATGAGGAGATTGAAGACGATTTTCATCGGACAGGGAACGGAGGACAGACCCGGGAAAATAGGTTTCCTTCCTCACTTAAGCAAGGCAGAAGCGGATGGGGAAATGCCTGGTTCGGACGCTACCGGATGATGACGCGGGAGCCGGGGCGGAGCAGGCCGGGGAGGCGCACGGCATCCCAGTTGGCGAGGCGGATGCAGCCGTGGCT
>JAYUWQ010000573.1:0-1579 GCA_043753485.1 bacterium | reverse complement strand
ACATGGGCACGTGGTTTTCCCCGGATGGCAATACCCTCACCTGGGGGAACCAGTCGGGGATGCTGCACGTGTGGCAGGCACCGTCATGGGAGGAAATCCATGCGGTGGAAGCGAAGGAGAAAGCAGAGGCCAAATCCCCCTGAACCCGGCTCGTGCCTCTGCTCTGGGGGCGGAATCAGCCTGGGGTCCTGATTTTCCGAGTCCGCCTTGGAAATTGCGCACGGTTTCTGCTAAAGGGCAGGAATATGTGGCAACGATTTCAGGACTCGATCGGATTTTATGCTTCTGCCAAGGAGGCTGCGGCCGCGCAGGAGCGGATGCAGGAGCTGGTGAATGTGAAACTGGCCTCCAAGGGATTTGCCATCCCGGCCGGTCAAGTGGACTCCCCGCTGCTGATGCTGGGCCGGTCGCTGCTGGCGAACTTCGAGGAAAAGCTCCGTCTTTTCGGCGAGCCGCTCTGCCCGGCGGATCAAACCATCAGCGAATTCCTGGCCTCGTATCTGGGCGAACACGCCAAGGGGGTTTTTGAACCCGGCGAGCCCCTCGTGCCGGCCAGTGCCCTGGCCTTGGAACGGCATGGGCTGGCGAGGGAGCTCTCCCTGCCGGCTGATGCGGATTCCGTGCAAAGCACCATCCTTTCCTCCTACCGGGTCTACCAGGGGGTGTGCCACAATCCTGCCAAGGACCGGCGCACCACCGAAGGGGTGTTCCATGTGGTGGAAGGCGGCCTGCCGATCCCGTTTGATAAAAAAGCGGTGCCAGTGCAGGCCTTTGCCCACCTGCTGAAGGCGGCCCTGAATCCGCCCGCCGACCTGCTGCCCCTGCCCTACACCGCCAGCCTGCCGGATACGGAACAGGCGCGCACCTTTGTCAGTCTGCTGCTGCGCCCCATCGTCTGTCCGGAGGTGGCCGGGGTGCTGCCGCAACAGACCATGGAGATCCGCTTTTTTGCCCCGGGGGTGCTGGTGAGCAATCTGGACTTCGTGGAAAGCATCTTCGGCAATGCCGGCGATCCCTTCCTGCCGGAAAACGATGCCCGGCTGGATGCCGGCGGCTGGACCGGCCACACCGGCTGCGTCATCCTCGCCCCGCACCTCGCCACCCTGAAAAAGCAGGACCTGGGCCTGCCCCACCGCTCCGCCGCCACTGCCCGGCAGCTCCGCGATGGCATGTTCTGGGAAAAGGAGGACGAACTCTACAACGACGGCAGCGCCTTCAAGATCGCCTGCCGGGATGCCCGGGGGGTCTGTGTCACCCTGATCGCGGACAGCTATTACGGTTACTGCAAGAAGGAGGTCAAAACCCAGATCAGCTATGCGGCCAACCTGTTCGGGCAATGTGAGGAGGAACACTCCGGCGGAGCCCTCGCCTTTCCTTCCTTTGATCTCGGGGAGGAGTTTGCCCTCAGCCATTTTAGCCGGGAAGTGGATCACACCTGGGAGGAAACCGTAGAACGTCAGGGCGGCCGGATGACCCTTCATCCTGACGGTTATGGGGTGGACCGGCAGTGGCCGGATCTGATCTACCTCCCGGAGACCGCCCAGATCAGCCTGCGGCACCAGCGCATCACCTGGCCCCG
>JAYUWQ010000572.1:0-10164 GCA_043753485.1 bacterium | reverse complement strand
ATGGTGGTGTCACCCAGGGTGAGGGCGTGTTTCTCCAGTTCGGCAAAGCCGACTTTACCCTGTTCGATCTTTTTGCCGATGCCGCTGTCGAAGCTGGCATAGCGCTGTTTCACGAAACCATCGAGACGGCCGTCCTCGTTGATCTTGTGGGCGATCTTGAGGCCGCGGGCGAAGGCGTCCATGCCGCCGATGTGAGCGTGGAAGAGATCTTCCGGCTCGAAGGATTCACGGCGCACCTTGGCGTCGAAGTTGAGGCCACCGGTCTTGAAGCCACCCATTTTCAGCAGGACCAGCATGATCTGCGTGGTCATGTAGATGTTGGTAGGGAATTGGTCGGTGTCCCAGCCGATCAGTTCGTCACCGGCGTTGGCATCGATGGAACCCAGGGCGTTCGCCCCGGCAGCGACGGTGAGCTCATGCTGCACGGTGTGGCCGGCGAGGGTGGCGTGGTTGGTTTCGATGTTCAGCTTGAAGTGGTCCAGTAGGTTATACTCGCGGAGGAAGTTCAAACACGCGGCAGAGTCGCTGTCGTATTGGTGGGTGGAGGGTTCCCGGGGCTTGGGCTCAATGTAGAACTGGCCTTTGAAGCCGATCTTCTTTTTGTAGTCCACCGCCATGTGCAGCAGCTTGGCGAGGTGGTCCAGCTCGCGCTTCATGTTGGTGTTCAGCAGCGTGGAATATCCTTCGCGCCCTCCCCAGAAGGTATAACCCAGGCCACCCAGCTGCTGGGTCACGTCCATGGCCTTTTTCACCTGGGCTGCGGCATAGGCAAAGACATCGGCGTCAGGACTGGTGCCGGCGCCCTGATTGTAGCGGGGGTGGGCAAAGAGGCAGGCGGTACCCCAGAGGAGCTTGATGCCGGTCTTTTTCTGGAGCTTGCCCAGGTGGTCGGCCACCGCCTGGAGAGCGGCGTTGTTTTCCTTCAGAGAGCCCAATTCCGGGGACACGTCGCGGTCGTGGAAACAGTAATATTCAATGCCAAGCTTGCCGGTGAATTCGAAACAGGCATCAGCCACGCGGCAGGCATTTTCGACGGTCTTGCTGCCGTCATCCCACGGACGGATCGCGGTGCCGGCGCCGAACGGATCCGCCAGCGAGTTCTTCATGGCGTGCCAATAAGCGACGCCAAAGCGCAGGTGATCCTTCATCTTCTTCTTGCCCACGACTTCGTCGGCATTGTAGTGGCGGAAGGCCAAAGGGTTTTTGGACTTGGGGCCCTCGAAGGCGATTTTTTTGATTTTTGGGAAATGTTCCTGACTCATGAGGGGGCCACTTTGTGAAATCAGGCTCCCGCTGGCAAGCCGGAATGCATATGAATTCCGTCCAAAAACCTTGGAAATGATGCTCAGCGGTCCCGGTGCGTCGGCGTCGGACGGCCCGGGCGGAAGTGCTCGTGGTGCTCCACCGCGAGGTTCAGGCCCGGATGGCCGGCTGCCGTTAGCTTCAAGGCTTCCTGCACCACCGCCGCCAAATCCCCCGGAGCGGCCTCGGCCCGCAGGTTGATGATGAGCTGGCCGCTGGCCGACGGCTCATCCAGCGAGATGCCCAACTCCGGCACAAAGTCGCTCCGCACCAGGTTCACCACCGCCACATCGCCGCCGAGGGATTCGTCAGGGCTGTAGGTCATTTTTAAATGAGCCACCTCCGCCGGAATCCCCGCCAGGCCAGCCTGCACCGCCCCACACAAATCCCGCAGCAGATCCCCGGTCTCAAATTCCTCCGCCGCGGTCACCGCCACCGTGGCATTGAACCATCCCAGCAGGGCCTCGCCTTCCGCATAGACATCATAGTCCACCGGCATGGCCGCCCGCGGAGTTTGCTCGCCGGTGGCGACGCGGTCGAACCACGGTTCCAGGTTCTGCTCTTCCCTGACCGAAACCGCCAGGACTTCCGCCGCGGGGAAGGCCAGTTGCAGCGCCGCTTTCAGCTCCGCCAGTTGTTCTGCCGGCAGCAGCTCGCACTTGCTGATCACAATGAGATCCGCCTCCTCCAGCTGCTTGCGGTAGATATACACCACCTTTTCGGAAAAATTCCCGCCCTCCGCCAGTCCGAGCACCCGCTGCGCCCGGATCGGGTCCACCAGCACCGTGAGCGGCGCGATATGATAGGAGTCGCCGTAGATGCGGCGCAGGGGATAGGTCACCGTAGCCACCAGATCGGTGCAGCTCCCCACCGGTTCCGCGATGATCACGTCGGGGCGGGTGGATTCCGTCAGACTGGCGGCTGCGTCGGTCAGGGAGTTGAACCGGCAGCAGAAACACCCACCGGGAATCTCCTCGGTGGCGAAGCCAAGGGACCGCAGCATCGCGGTGTCGACCAATTCGCGGCCCTGGTCATTGGTGATCAGGCCCACCCGGTGGCCGGCAGCGGTCAACTGTTTGGCGAGGCGGGCGACGGCGGTGGTTTTGCCGGCGCCGAGAAATCCGCCGATCATGATGTAACGGGCGCGGGGAGGGGTTGCTTGGAGGGCCATAAAAATTTGAGATTGCGGGGGATGTTGTTGCTGATGTATCGCTACGGACGCGGCTGCGCTATCGCGTAACTTCCGGAATTCCACCATGGCCCAGCCTGCAATGGAAACCCGCCGGTCGCACCGCTGGCGTCAGCCTCCACTCAATCCGCCACCTATGAAAACAACCACGATCACGCTCCTCGCTGCTGCTGCGGCCTTCGGATTCACCGCCTGCGACCAGGCCAAGGAAACTGCCGCCGACGCCGCCGCCAAAGCCAGGAGCGTTGCCGCCGAAGCCGCCGCCCAAAGCAAGGAAATCGCGGCCAAGGCCGAATCCTCGATGCCGGACTTGAAAGCCAAAGCCGCCGGGGCTTTGGAAACCGCCAAAGCCGCCGGCAACGAGGCCCTTGCGAAAGGCGGGGAGATGCTCGATACCGCGAAGGAATGGGGACTCGAAAAAATGGGCGTGCCCGAGGCCGATGGGTTGCTGGATGGGTTCGGTCTGCTCATCGCGGAAGCCAAAACCGCCGTCCAGACCGGCATGACCGGCGAAAAGGCCACCGCCCTCAAAGCCAAGTGGGATGAACTGTATGCCAAATCCTCCGAAACCATCAAAACCCTTGCTCCCGAACAGCAGGAGAAGCTCAAAGCCATCCTCGCCACCATGAAAGCCAAGTGGGATGAATTGATGACCAAATCAGAAGGCGCCGCCGTCCAATAGGCCCGGCCGAAACTCTCCACGCCAAGGGGCATCCGGTCACGGATGCCCCTTTTGTTTTTTCCATTTCCGTGCCTCCTTGACTCCACCGGCTTCCCCTTTCTGACCACCGGCCCCGCCCCCCATGCCCCGCTTCCTCCTTATCCTCACTCTCGTCCTCACCTGGGCCGCCATCTATCTGCCAGGCCTCGGCGGCATGGAACTGAAAGGCGAGGAAGGCCGCCGCATCCTGCCCGCCCGGGTGATGATGCAGACCGGCGACTACGTGCTGCCTTACTCCGAGGGAAAACCCTATCACCGCAAACCGCCGCTCATCAATTGGTCCATCGCCGCTTCCTTCAAAGCCCTGGGGGGCGAGAGCGAATTCGCCGCCCGCCTGCCTTCGGCCCTGTCCGTCCTGCTGTTGGCGCTCACCGCCGCCTCTGCCGGACGTATTCTCGCCGGGACCGCCGGGGCCTGGTGGCTGCCGCTGGCCATCCTGACCACCATCGGCGCGGTGGAAAAAGGACGGCTCGCCGAGATCGAGGCGGTGTTTTTCAGTTTGTCAGGCATCGGCATGCTGGGCTGGCTCGCCGGATGGTATCGCGGCGGCTCGCCGTGGCCGCGCTGGATATGGGCCGGGGTCTGGTTTGGCCTCGCCTCCCTCGCCAAGGGGCCTGTCTTCCTCCCCTTCTTTTATGCCATCGCCGGTATCGCCCTGTGGAAAAACGGCCAGCGTCGCGAGCTGTGGCATCCCGCTCATTTCGTGGGATTGGCCCTCAGTATTTTCATGCCCCTTCCGTGGGTCATGGCCACCCGCGAACGCCTCGCCCTCCTGCCCGCCGACCCCTCCGCCACCGGCCAGACCCGGATGTGGCTGAACCAGGTGCTGAAACGCCTCGACCCCTCCGCCATCGATTGGAAAACCTATCCCCTCGGTCCGTTTGAGACCCTGCTGCTGCTCAGTCCCTGGGCCATTGTCGCCCTCGTGCTCTGGCGCCCGGCCCGCCGCACCTGGTGGCCCGACCTGTCCCAAAAAGACCGCGCCCTGATCCTCGGACTCGGCTGGGGCACCTTCGCCTCCGGCCTCGTCTATGCCCTGCTCCCGGAGTCCCGCGCCCGCTTCCAGCTGCCGCTGCTCGCGCCAGTGGCTGCGCTCGCGGTGGTGCTCCTGACGCATTGGAAACAGCGGCGCGATCCCGCCGCCGCAGAACCTGCCACCGCCCGCTGGGTTAGCGGCATCATCCGGTTCCTGCTGCTCTTTCTCACCATCGCCGGAGTCGTCCTGCCCTATTGGAAAGCCCCCGGCTCCATGATCCCGGCCATGGCCGTCATGCTTGGCGGCAGTGTCATCCTCTGGCTGCTCGCGATCCGTTTTGCCCGCATCGCCTGGCCAGACCGGCTCTTTGCCGAGTCCGCCCTGCTCTGCGCCTGGGCCATGATTTTCAAGGCTTCCGTCATGATGCCGATCATGCGACTGCATGAAGACATCCGCCCCCCGGCTCTGGCCATCCTCGCCAAAACCGGCCCCGCGCCCCGCCTCCTCGCCATGTATCCCGGCCCGCAACCCTTCCTCTTTTATCTGGGGAAAAATGTGGTGGAAATTGCCAGCATCCGTCAGGTCACTCCGGACGCCCCCTGGCTCCTCATCCCCGCCAAACGGCTCGAAGACCCAAAAATGATGGACCGCCTCGCCAGCGCCGGATTCTCCGGACCAATCCTCACCGTCCCCGACGACGACGGCACCCCTTACACCCTGCTCCGCCGCACCCCACCCGCCGACTAACCGAACCGGCCATCCCCCGCTGCCCGTCAACCATCAACCCTCAACCCTCAACCCTCCCCCGTGTCCTTCCCGCCCGTCATTTTCGAACAGGCCATCCTGACGCAAACCACGCCGCAGGAAATGGATACCCGTTGGAGTCAGGGCTGGCGTCATTTCGGCCGGGAATTCTTCCGTTATAGCCTGTCCCTGAATCCCGATGGCTCATGGCACCGCATCCAGCCCCTCCGCCTCGTCCTCGCCGATTTCCAGCCCACCGCCCGCCACCGCCGCATCCTGAAAAAGAACGCGGACCTCACCATGGAAATGGGCCCCGCCCAGGTCACTCCTGACCGCGAATCCCTCTTCCTCCGCCACCGCGCCCGCTTCAAATCCAACCTCCCGGAATCCCTCCGCGTTTTCCTCCCCGAAGCCGACCCCGCCACCCAGCCCTGCGAATGTCAGGAAGTCCGCCTGCTCGACCGCGGCCAGCTCCTTGCCATCAGCTACCTGGATCTCGGCACCGCATCCTGCTCCAGCGTCTATGCCATGTTCGAGCCGGACGCCTCCGCCCGCAGCCTCGGCATCTGCACCTTCCTCCACGAAATCGCCTACGCCCAGCGCACCGGCCGCCGATACCTCTACCCCGGCTACGCCACCGTGGAGCCCAGCCACTACGACTACAAAAAAACCTTCCCCGCCCTCGAAGCGTATGACTGGCACACCAGTAACTGGCAACCGCTGACCGCTGACCGCTGACCGCTGACCGCCGACCACTTGGTTTCTTCCAACAAACGGAGGCTTGCGGGGAATTCCCCTTGGCAAACTAGCGGTGATTGGATAGACGTGGCGGATGAATGACCAAATGTCCTCCCATTCCGCAAAGCAGGCGCTGCTCGGCATGGGCACCGCACTTTTGATAGCCGCAGGACCGAATCTCTGGATCGCCAAGCAGTGCGCGGACGCAGCGGAGGCCCGGCGGATTTCCGAGGCAAGCCATCCGCCTGCCGCGCCAAAAGGGAATTTACCGCAGTCGGACAACGCAAAGGCTTCAGGGAGTTTTCCGGAGCCATCGTCTGACCCGGCCGCCATCGCTGCCGGCACGGCTCCCTCCGAAAAGAAGAAGGAATCCCCCCAGGACCTGTCGGCTTTATTCACCGCGGAAATGCAGGCGGCGATGGGCGAATGGGCCGACTGGAGGAGCTGGGAGGAGGCTTCCTATTTGGCATTGGTTACCGGAGCCACCCCCCGCGTGGTGGACGCTTATCAGGCCCGGCTGGGAAAAAATCTGAAATCGGGCCTGGCTTCCGGGGACGAAACCGGCCCCAGCGGGAAGGAGCTCAGAAAACAGGAGGAAGAGAATTGGTTGCGCGAAAATCTCAGTGCCGCGGAATGGGCGGCATGGCAGGAGGATCTGAATGCCCGGAAGGCCGCCACGCTTGAGGCCATGGCGGAAGAAACGTTATACTCCGTGTCCAAACGCGTCGCCCTCACGCCGGCCCAGAAGGAGTCGCTTTATGCGCTGGCCGTTGCCGCATCAAAGGACATTCTCGCGGGGGAGTGGTCGAAGCAGGTGCAGTTCGGCGTGGGAGTGGCCAGCAGCGAACCGGCCCAACCCGAGGAATGGTATGACGAATCCATCCGTGCGGTGCTGACCCCGGAACAATGGCAGGTCTGGGAGCCCGGCACCGCCCACACCCGCAGCCTCCCGGATCAGCTTAGCGGCGGCATGGCGGCCCGGCTGCTGGAGACTGTAAAAGAGAAGGGCCTGACGGAACTTTTCAGCCAGGTCCTCAAGGCAGGCTCCGAGGAATTGAAAGCCAAAATTGAAGCCTATGATGCCAACCCCTCCGCCCCTGAATCCAAATGAAGGTTAAACCCATTTTTTTCCTCTCCGGCCTGCCGGTTCTCGCGGCGGGTGCCGGCCTGTTTTACTGGCAAACCCGGCAACTCCGGCACCCCGGGGAGTCCGCCCCGGCGGGAAGGCCCGGCGCTGCGTGGGAGCAGAAAACCGCCGGAAGGCAGGGCCCTGCCGCCCCGCCCGAACTCCGCAGCCCGGCCAGCCAGCATCAAGTGATTGAAAAGCTGGAGAACCGGCTCATTGCCGCCGGCAGCGCAGGTTTGGCGGAATTGACGGAAGGCGATGACACGGCTCTCTATCACACGCTTTTCAGCCAGCGGGAGTTGACGAAGGATGAAGAACAGAAATGCTGGGAAGCGGTTTTGGCCCGCCGGGCCTCATGGACTGCCCTCACGGGAGCCAGCATGGATGAGCGCAAAATCAAAGGGGCGGAAATCGAAACCCGGTTCGAAACCACCTTGGCCTCCATCATGGGAGCGGACTGGGCGGCGACCCGTCAGGCTGCCCAGGATTCAGTCAAAAAGGCCACCGCCGAGTATCTGGCCAGCAAAACGGTAACCCGGGTCAATGATGCCGTTCCCCTGACCCCGGCTCAAAAAGATGCGCTGCACGCCGCGGTGCTCGCCCGCAATCCCACCGATGCGACCTTGCCGCGCCTTCCCTACCTAAGGCGCTTTTTCATGGTGGACACGCGACCGGCCCCTCCGAGCCTCAGTGAAGAACAGCTGGGGACAGTGCTGAGCGAGGAGCAGGTCAATCTGTTTGCCCTCCAGTATAACGCCTCGGTCAAAAGGGAAAACGCCACCATCAGACTGGCGATAGAGGCCTTTCTGCCGGCGCTGATCGAAACCCTCACGGAAGTCGCCGGGCCCCGGACCACTTCCCCGGCTCCTGCGGCCAAGTGAGAGGAACGTTTTCCAGAGGAGGAAACCCCGCCGGATGCGCCACCCTGGATCATCCGCCCCGCCTGAGGCAGCCTGAGCTTCCATGCCTTGCAATCCCAGACCGCTTCCCAACCATTAACCGGAAGGCATCGGCTGCGCCTGCGGCATCATCGCGCCTCTTGCCTGACCGGACTCCACCAGCGATGATCGGAAAGCAATGAACTACTGGCTCTTCAAATCCGAACCCGACGTCTTTTCCTTCGCCGATCTCAAAGCCCGGCCCCGCCAGACCGAACCCTGGTCCGGCGTGCGCAACTACCAGGCCCGCAACTATATGCGCGATAACATGAAGGTCGGGGATCTCGCCCTCTTCTATCACAGCAGCTGTGCGGAACCCGGAGTCGCCGGCATCATGCGCATCGCCTCCGAGCCCTACCCCGATCCCACCCAGTTCAATCCCTCCGACGATTACTTCGACCCCAAGGCCACTCTGGAAAAACCCATCTGGATGCTCGTCGATGTCGCCTGGGAAATAGACCTCAAACATCCCGTCAGCCTCCCCCGCCTGCGCGACACCCCTGCCCTGTCGGACATGGCCACCCTCCGCAAAGGCAACCGCCTCAGCATCACCCCCGTCACCGCCGCCGAATTCAAAGCCGTGCTCAAACTCTCCCAAACCGCCGGAGAGTAACCAGCCAGGCTTCTCGCGAACCCTGAAAGAGGTGGACGAGTGTCTCCACGAGTTCCTTTGCCCGGGCGGCGGCACCGTCCATAAGCCATAGACCTGGCAGCAAAAAGGCCCGCCCACCCCATTTCCTGCTGCAAAAACATAGCCTCAACACTCCCCCCAACTTGGTCGCCCACTGGGTCGCTGACTTGATCGGTCTGTATCACCTCGCGCAACGGCGGGAGAAGGGCGGCCAGCGATCCATTGCCGCGCCACTTGGTTGATACCAAGGAGAGTCGAAAAATGGATGCCGGGTGACCCACGCCGTCCGGTGGCTGGAACCGTGGCTGGAACAGCGATGTATCCGCCCCGTTAAGGGCGGAATCTTTATAGCAACCGTTCCCCCAACAGGCACCCCAGCTCCGTAGGAGCGACATCTTCCCGGGCGGCGAAGGCTATAAAGATCGCGCACCTACGGCGCGGGTTGGACCGCCTGCCATACTCATTTTCTGTGCGGTGCCGCTGGTGTCCCATTGCAACCAGGACGGCTTCCCGGCGTGGATATTCATGGAGTTCAATGGTGTGTCATCATATCAGCGGCTTTCCGAATTCGCTGGGCGCCCCGATCACTACCATCAGGTGCACGATGGAAAGCGCTGTCAGCGCGATCAAACCGAACGTAATGATCTCAATGAGCGGAACCCAGCCGAAGCTGGGGTTCGAGACCGGGGTGGGTCCGCAGCATCTGCCAACTCTGGTAACAGCGCTTCAGGAAATGCAGCCCCACGCCGGCAAAAATCAGCAGGTGGGCGGTGAAGGAGAGGGAGGGGTGGATCATCTTCAGGATCCCAACCGCGATCAGATAAGCGTAGTAGCCCTTCATCCATGCCGGGATCTTCCCAACGCCTGACGCGGGCGAAACTCCCGTTTCAGGCGGCAGGCCCACCGCAGCCCGGTAGTCCGCCGCCAACGCCAGATATTCACCACGGGTCCTGGCAGCAAACCAGGTGGGGAGCCCCACCGCCGCGGCAATGACGACCGGCAGCAGGATGGCTCCTGCGATGATAAACGTCGTCTGTTGTGGATTCATGGGATTATTGAGCCGACTGCAGGAAATTCCTCAAGGATGCATGGGAAATGGCGTGCCGCATATCCCCGGACGGCGGAGGGGCGATGACTTGCCAGAACTTTTGGATTGGTGGTCTGTCAGGGTTCGGAGATCGTAAGTGTCTGCTGCGTAGACAAAGCAGCATCAATGAAGACAAGGAGGGCCTCAGCAGCGACAGACCGGTCAACTAGGTGGTCGATGAGATAGTAGCCGTCATCCTCCACGCGGAAGTTATAGATCTCACGCATCCGGGACCTCTGAATCGGGGATGGCAGCCGCTGAAGCATGCGGAATAATTCAGCTTCACGAAGTGGCTTCGCAGTGATCTTGTATTCTCGGCCCATAGGATGTTGGTGAATGCTCCAGCTGTATTCTGCGGAAGGGGCGGGGAATCCATCATGGTGGAAAAAGGACGGTGTTCCTGCTGCCGGGATGGTTCCGGTTATGCGCCTTGACGGACAGGACGGCAAGACAATCCTCAAAGCTGAGTGGAAAATGGCCGGTCGGCGGAGAAGCGCTGAGTGGGGCGGTCACTTGATCGGTTCTCTCCTCCCCTCAGTTTGGCGGGTTCAAGGGGTCCATCGGTAACGCCGCTTCCTTCGGGATCCCCGCAGATAGTGGGGATCGTGCGGGAGGACTTCCACTTCGTCCACCCACGGCGCGCCCAGGCGCTCGATAGTCCGTTGGGACGCAGCATTGCCGGGGTCGCAGGTGATCGTCACCGACCGCGAAA
>JAYUWQ010000571.1:0-3832 GCA_043753485.1 bacterium | reverse complement strand
ACCCGTTGCCGGGCCTGGCTGGTGCGGCGCGGGTTTTCCACGGAAATCAGCGCCCTCTGGACGGAACAGGTGCGCCTCGTTTCCGGCCAGACCGCCCTCTGGACCTTCCGCCTGCCCTGCGGGGACGGCCACTGGATCCACCTCACCGCCACCGTGCATCTGACCGCCGGTCAGGACGCCGTGAGCCTCACCTTCGAACGCGGGCCTGACGATGAGGCCGGCCCGGTCACCCTGATCCTGCGTCCTGACGTGGAAGACCGCGGCTTCCATGAAAAATGGCACCTCCCGGCAGACCAGGTGGCGGTTCTGGAGGAGACCCTCACCCTCCGGCCCGACCGCTTCTCCATGCCCTGCCAGCAAGGCCAGCTCCAGGTTTCCGTCCCCGGTTCCACTTTTGTCAGGGAACCGGAACGCCTCACCGTGGAGCACCCCGTTGATGCCTCGCGGGGCCTTGGCAAATACTCGGATCTGTTCAGTCCCGGTTATTTCACCCTGCCCCTCACCGCCGCCACCCCCGTGGTGCTGGCCGCCGGATTTGACCGCCCGGGCAGTCTCCCCGCCCTCGTGGCCCCGGCCCCGGCGGATGTCGCTTCCCGCCACTTCACCCTGCTGGATGCGGTGCGCCAGTTCATCGTGAAACGCGATGACTCCCTCACCGTGATTGCCGGGTACCCGTGGTTCCTCGATTGGGGCCGCGATACCCTGATCTGCCTGCGGGGCATCGCTGCCGCCGGGGAATTGGCCGCCGTCCGGGACATCCTCAAAACCTTCGCCCGCTATGAGAAGGACGGCACCCTGCCCAACATGATCCGGGGCCATGATGACTCCAACCGCGACACCTCCGACGCCCCCCTCTGGTTCTTCACCAGCATGGCCGATCTGCTGCAACGGGAAGGCCACGACGGCTTCCTCGATGAAACCGCCGGCGACCGCACCGTGCGGCAGGTCCTGATTTCGCTGGGCCATGGGTATGTCAGGGGCACTCCCAACGGCATCGCCATGGATGCGGAAAGCGGGCTCATCTACAGCCCCTCGCACTTCACCTGGATGGACACCAACTACCCCGCCGGCACCCCCCGCCAGGGCTATCCGGTCTCCATCCAGGCCCTCTGGTTTGCCGCCCTCCAGCTGCTCTCCCGCATTGACGGGGATCCGCAGTGGCCCCTCCTCGCCGCCCAGGTCCAGGCATCGATCCTCACTTATTTCACCCGCCCCGGCCAACCGTGGCTGAGCGACTGCCTGCATGGCAGCCCCGGGCAAAACGCCCGGCAATGCATTGCCGATGACCACCTGCGTCCCAACCAGCTCATGGCCGTCACCCTCGGCGCCGTCACCGACCCCGTGCTCTGTGCCGGCATCATCGAGGCCTGCACGGAACTCCTCATCCCCGGAGCCATCCGCACCCTCGCCGACCGCCCCGTCGCCTTCCCCCTCCCGGTGGAGCGCCCGGGCCAGTTGCTCAACGATCCCCAGCATCCCTTCTGGCCGCGTTATGAGGGCGACGAGGACACCCGCCGCAAACCGGCCTATCACAACGGCACCGCCTGGCCCTGGCCCATGCCCATGCTCGCCGAGGCCATGCTCATGCTCTACGGCCCGGCCGCCCAAGCCCGCGCCGCCGGCATGCTGGCCTCCTCCCTGCCCCTCTTCCAACACTTCTCCCTCGGCTCCCTCGAGGAAGTCATCGACGGCGGCTACCCCCACACCCCGCGTGGCTGCGGCTCCCAGGCCTGGTCCATCACCGAATGGGTCCGCGTCCGCCAGCTGCTGGAGGATTGAACCACCGCCCCTGATCATCCTTACGCTGCAGTAGCCGTTACTCCCGCCACACCTCTGCGGTCAGCGGCAGGTCATTAAGTTCGGCCCGGGCTTCGCGCCAGGTGGGATAATGCTTCCCGAGAATTTCCATAAAGCGTTCGCTATGGGTTGGTTCCAGCAGGTGGACCATTTCATGCACGATCACGTACTCCAGCAGGTCCTTCGGCTTCTTCACCAGTTCAGTGTTGAGGCGGATGTGGCCGGCGCGGTGATTGCAGCTTCCCCACTTGGTTTTCATGCGTTGCAGAAAGTAACTCGACACATGCACCTTCAGCTTGGGCTGCCATTTCTGGATGATCGTCGGCACGACCTCGTGAAGCAGGGACTTGTGCCACTCGTGGATGACTTCGGCCCGTTTCTTGGCATCGGCTCCAGGGCGCACGGTGAGGGTGATACGTTTGTGGTCGAGTCTGACGCTAGGCTTCGCTTCGGCATGTCGGATCGTCATCAGATGGCGGCGACCCCAGATCTGGTGGCTTTCACGTTCGATGAACTTGCGCGGCGTTTCCCGGGCTTGATTTCGCAGCTTCTCTTGCTGGGTGCGAATCCAGCCGAGCTTGGAAATGGCGTAGGCACGAGCGACGTCCAAGCGAGTCGCGGTCGGGGCCACCAGCGTGACCCGGCCATCGGGCGGATGGACTGAGAGATGGACGTTCTTGATGGCCTTTCGGGTCACCAGAAACGAAATCTCTCCTATCTGGATGGTTTCGGTCATCAGTAGCCGGGTTGGTTTTTGATGATCTCAAAGATCGCCAGAGTCGCCGCGCGATCCCTCAACATAATCGGAAACAGCGCATTGATCACCTGGATTCCCCTCGGGCCGTCGATGTCGCTCTTCCAGCCTGCCGGAGCCTTCTCGCGCATCGTTTGGTCGATTCGCAGCGCGAGTTCCGCACGCGTCTCTGTTTCCACTGGGCTTTCTTCGCGGAGCATGGACGTTCCACCCGCAAGAATTTCTGACAGATTCGAAAAGATCACGATGGCTTCGGGTTTGCCGTGAAGGATCACGGGAACGCCAGCGATCGCATCCTTCTTCGCCATGCGCTTCACCAGTTCCTCCGCCTTCTTGAGGAATTTCTCGTATTCTGCTGCATCCGTGCGGCTTTGCTTGATGAGGTCATCCAGCAGCTTTGACATCTCCGCGTAGAAGCGCGGGTCGGTCAGTTGATCCCGGATGATCGTCTTGCGAACGTTGTTGATGATGCCCTCGGCGATGGCGTTCTTGGAGAGCTTGCCTTTGTCATTCAGCTTGCGGGCGATGGCATCATGAATGCCGGTCTCGATGATCAGCTCCGTGAGTGAGAGCGAGTTGAGATTGCCCACGTCCTTCGCCGGATCGGCTTGGACGTAGGTGTTGAGCAGCTTCCGCATGTCCGCCTCGTAGGGCTTGATGTCCAGTTCCTCGCCGGAGTGTTTTTTGATGGCCGAGCGGACTTCACTGAAGAAATCGACCTCCTTCTGCAATGCGGACGCCTCGGCATCGGAGTAGCCCGCTTCGGAGAGGTCCTGCGCAATGTCTGCGTAGGCACGGACAAAGCCCGCCACCGCCTTGTAGAAGGTGATGCGCAGCGGCTCGGTCTCTGTCAGCGCCACCGGGTTGGCTGCGTCGCCGCAGAAGTAGTGGAGGAACTGCTCCATCTCCCGCGGCAGCTTCACAGGCTCGCAGAGGTAGCGGAGCGCCTCGCGGGCGGCATCCAGCACCTTCTTCCCTTCGACCAGCCACTGTTTGAGGTCCACATTGTTGCTGCCACCGCTTCCTTGGTCGATGTCCAGCTCGTCCGAGCTATAGACCGCGATGGCCTCCTGCACGTCATCGAACAGCTTCTTGAAATCCACGATGTGGCCGTAGTCCTTGTCGTCGCCGTCGAGCCGGTTGGTGCGGCAAATGGCTTGGAAGAGGTTGTGGTCGTAAAGTTCGTGATCCAGGTAGATGTAGGTGCAGCTCGGAGCGTCGAAGCCGGTCAGAAGCTTGCTCACCACGATCAGCAACTTGAGGTTGGCGGGTTCCTCGATG
>JAYUWQ010000570.1:0-1581 GCA_043753485.1 bacterium | reverse complement strand
AACGGCGTGAATCTTATCGGCAATCCCACAGATTCTACTCTCACCGCCGGACCTGCGCTCCTCACGGGCGCCCCCAGGCTGAGCCCGCTCGGCTACTTTGGCGGGCCCAGCCAGACCATGCATCCGCTCATCGGCTCGCCAGCCATTGATGCGGGCGGCAACACCGACCCCGGCGGCACCGACCAACGTGGCTTTCCCCGGGTCGTGAACGGGGATGCCACCAGTGGAGAAGCGCAAATGGACCTTGGCGCAGTGGAAGCTGGGCCTCTGACCATGGTTACCCTGGCGGAGGACTCCCTGGAGGCGGGGACTTTGCGGAGCGCCCTCACCGCCGCCAGCCCACAGGGAACACGGATTGGCTTCAGTCCTGCCGTGTTCAACGCCTCCGAAGTGACGCTCGGTGAGTCCGAGCTTCCGATACCATCGACGGCCAGTATCTTCATCGATGCCTCGAATCTCTCTGGACCGGTGATCATTTCAGGCAACAATACCAGTCGCGTTTTCAACATCGCCGCCGGGGCGGTTGTGGCAATGCACCACCTGTCGATCAACGATGGAAAAGTTCCAGAAACTGATCCGTTTGGCCCTGATGGCGGCGGAATCCGCAGTGATGGAGCCCTCAGCCTGTTTTCGTGCAGCATTGTGAACAACCGCGCCGCCAACTCCAATGGCAGCGGTGGCGGCCATGGCGGTGGTATTTACAGCACCGGCCAGATCAGTTTGACGTCCTGCACCGTCTCTGGGAACACTGCTGGCACGCCCACAAATGTCAGCATTATAGACGGAATTCTCCTGGGTTATGGTGGCGGCGGCGGCGGGGTTTACAGCAAAGGGCAAGCGAGTCTGACATCCTGCATTATCTCGGGAAACAAAAGCGGCAGTGGCGGCAATGGCGGTCCCGGCTTCGGTGGCAGCGGCGGCTCCGGAGGCGGAATTTTCAGACTCGGCCAGATCAGTCTGACATCCTGCAGCATCGCAGGAAATACCTCGGGGCGCGGGGGGGACAGCTTGACTATCGGCAACGCACGAAACGGTGGCGACGGAGGTGGCATCTACGGCTTCTCCCAAACCAGTCTGAAATCCTGCACCGTGTCCGGGAATATCGCCGAATACGGCGGCAACAGCTCCAGCCTTCCCCGCGGCGGGCGTGGCGGTGGCATTTACTGCTCCGGCCTGCTGGGCATGACCTCCTGCACCATCTCAGGCAACACTAACATCTACAACAGCGAGGGTGGCGGCATTTACGGTTCGGGGCACGTCCATTTGACGTCCTGCACCATCGCTGCCAATACCACTGGGCTGTTCGGCTTTTCCGCCGGCAAGGCAGTCACCGCCAGCACGCTGATCCTCCAGGATTCCATTGTGGCTGATAATACCAGCAAGGCTTCCTTCAGGGACTTCCGCGACTTAGGATATGATATCGGCCGTGTCACCTCCTACGCCGGTGTAAATTTCATCGGCGTGGGTGCAGCCGCCTCCGCCACGATACTCACCGGTGGATCCGCTGCTCAGTCCCCTTAGCGACAACGCTGGATTTACACTGACCATGGCCCTGAAACCTGGCAGCCCCGCAATCAATGC
>JAYUWQ010000569.1:0-1582 GCA_043753485.1 bacterium | reverse complement strand
ATGCTGGAAGCGACGGCGCTGTTGCCGATGTTGGCGTTGATTTTGACGAGGAAGTTGCGGCCGATGATCATCGGTTCGCACTCGGGGTGATTGATGTTGAGCGGGATGATGGCGCGGCCGGCGGCGACTTCGCTGCGGACAAATTCCGCGGTGATTTCCTTGGGGATGCGTTGGGGGAATCGGCCGAAGATGCCGGGCGTGTAGGGGCTGTCAGGCGACTGCGTGGAGCCGTTGTGCTGTTTGTCGAGATTGTTGCGGACGATGTCCTCTTTCAAATCGGCGATTTGGGCGCGGCGGAGGTTTTCGCGGATGGCGATGAATTCCATCTCGGGGGTGATGATGCCCTGGCGCGCGTAGTGGAGTTGGGTGACGGGCTTGCCGGTGCCGCGGAGGGGCTGGCGGCGCTCGGCAGTCAGGCCGGGGAATTCGATGAACTTGTTGGCACGTTCGGATTTGGAGGCGAACTCGGCGTGCTTTTCGGTCAGGTAACCGTTGTCCTGCGGCTGGACTTCGCGGCCGTCGTAGGCTTCGACATCCTGGCGGCCTAGAATCCAGTTGCGGCGGAGGGCGGGAAGGCCTTCTTCCGAGCTGCCGGCGAAGGCGGGATCTCCCCAGGGGCCGGAACAGTCATAGACGCGGACGGGATCATTTTTCTCGATGCGGCCGTTGAAGGACTTGGTGTCGGACAGAGCGATCTCCCGCATGGGCACGCGGATCTGAGGGTGGAGCTGGCCAGGGACGTAAACGCGGGTAGAAGCGGGCAACGGCTTGCGGGAGTCGTCGTGGGTGGCGGCTGTGCCTTCGGTTTCGGTAGAGCCGGGGGTGTCGTGGGAGGAGATCATGATAGGGAAGGGTTCAGGAAAAAGGGTTCAGGTTTCAGAGGGGAGGCCGGAACTGGGACGGGGGGAAGCGGGGATGGTTTTTGAAAACGGAAAGGCCACGGTCGCCGGGGTGGGCGGACGTGGCCTGCTGATGTGACTTTGACTCCCTGCGCCGGGACTGGCCGGATCAGGTTCAAAGGGTTCCTCCGCGTGTGATTTCGGAAGATCTCAGCCGGATTCGGTCCAGCGCCCCTGCGTGATGTGGCTTGGACCGTAGGTGGAAGGGGGCAATTGAAAAGGGGAATTGTGGGACGGGAACGGTCCAAAATATTATTCGATGACACCGGCCCCGGAATTCCCTACTTTGACGCCATGTCCCTTCCCCAGTTGGTCAAGCACCGCCGGTCCCTTTCGCTCTGGGGACTGCCGCTGGTGATTGCGGCCGGGGTCTTCGCGTGGGCGCAGGGGCCGGAGCCCAATCCGCTTTCCATCGTGCGGCAGAGCAATGGGGAAACCGCTTTGACGGTGGCGGTGACGGCCGGACAGTTCGTGAAATTCGAGGTATCGACGGACATGGCGGCCTGGGAGCCGCTGCACACGGCACAAAGCACCGGAACCGTATCGTATGCCGATTCCGGAGCCCCCTACCGGCCGCGCCGGTTTTACCGCACGGTGCCCGTCACTGGAACCAATGTGGTGACGGGGGATCAGGTACAGACCAGCGATGGCGTGGTCACGATCAAACCCATTTATCATGGCAG
>JAYUWQ010000568.1:0-10232 GCA_043753485.1 bacterium | reverse complement strand
AGGCGGAGATGGCTTCGAGGCTGCTCCAGTAGGAAACCGTGATGCCGAATCCGTCCGGGCCGCGAACCGTCTCGATGCCCAGAAAGCCTGGCTGCTGTGCCGCAAGCTCAACCATGCGCTCAGCCACATGGCCGTAGCCCTGGTCGCCTGCGGTGCGTTGGGAGGTGAAAATGACCGCATAATACGGCGGCTCCGGGGTAGCGGCGAACGGGCAGTTTTCTGATGACATGGGTTAAATCAAAAAGGGGGAATGGGAGCCCACGGATCGCACGGATTGACCTGACAATCAGGGATTCAGACAACAAGAGAAGCCCGGCGTCTTTTGAGTGAGTCCTTCTTTTCAGCTATATCCGTGATCATCGGTCGCATGGGTGTCATTCGCCTTCGGCTGTCTCCGCGGCGCTCCGGATGTGGTCCGTCAGCGTCCTTTTCAGGTTGGTCATCCCAAAGGAAAGTCAGGGGTCTCGCCAACGACGGTGATCTCCGGATCAGCCTCGCAGACCGCGCGGATGCTCTGGTGAAGTCGCTCCACCTCTGGAGTGGTATCCACGAACCGGAATTGCCGCCAATTCCAACGCCTCCCCTTGGGCGTCGAGACCGTGACACAGAGGTCAAGCTGATCGGAATCTCCGATACGGGACCCGTAGATGCAGAGTCCACAGGAGAACGGCAGTCCCGCGACCCTGACCCACCATCCCCAATCCTCGCCTACCACCTGGGGAGTCAGGTATCCGCGCTGGGACAACCGGGACTGCAAAAACTGCGCAAAGGCTTTCCCATACATACCTTCGTTCACCAGTTCCTCATCCTCTCCCGGCATCACCCCGAGTTTGGGTGAACGACTCTGAATAAAAGGATTATTAATCATGGAATCAGGGTCTGAAACGGCGCGGCGGCCGGATCCGGATCACCTTGCGTTTTGACATGGAGTTCCATGCTGCCACGCCGATTACGAAGAAAAAGCGAAAACAGCCCCTGATTTCCCCTTTGTGCGGCGAATGGTATTTCCCAGTGACCGCAAGGCGGCATGCTGGCTCCGCAACCCGGGAAGGCAGTGCGCGAAAACCTGTCGCCCCGCGAAGCCCCGACCGGGGTGACGAGGCTCCTGCCAAGTTCAGGCTGGATGGTTTCCCACAAGTCGCGCCCATCAGCGGGCGCGAGGCGAAAATCATGGAGGTGCCGACGGAACTGTCCCGGCGGATCGGTTATGTGATGCCCCGTGGCATCGCCCCCAACCGCGGGTGAACGCGGGTGAACTCCCTTACTATCCGTGCCGGCAAGCTGAGCGACGATGAAATAATTGCCCTCGGAGGGCCGCAGGGCACCAGCCTGCCGGTGGCTCCACCCGGAACCTTGATCTCCGGAACTGAGATGCTTGAGTTGACCCATCGCGTCCCTCCAGCCGGGAGAGACTACCCTGACATGGCCTTCGCTTCTGCCCGCATGGCTCCGTTTATACCCCGGAGAGCAGCGTCACCATGCTGGAGAACAACTGATCCCTCGTGCCCACCACCGGGAATTCCATCATTATCCCGGCGGATCCGGGCAAGCAGTTCTTCCGGCTGCGTTACCGAACGGACCGCCCACCGATATCAATAGTCCCCGGACATCCCGGCAGCGCCCATCAGGCCGCAACGGGAGGTTCTTGTCTAAAGCGTGGTCGGGTGGAGGCCGCGGAAGCCACGCCCATGCTTTTGCAGCCTCCAGCATCACCAAAGCCCCGGCTAGACCAGTTTCCTCAGGCACTAAGTCATTTGCCCAGGATGCCCGAGGGGACGGGTTCATTGTCAGGGCAGCTTTCCACTCCGATGATGGATGTAGAAGGCCCGGGACCGGAACAAACGGCGTCCGGTCGGCGCCTGATCCTGTTTATCCCAAACACAAAAACCATGAACCCGACTACCAAAGCAGCCCTCTTCGGCGCATCCCCTTGGATCGGCGGCGAGTCTCAGTCTGCTCACTTTTTTCCCCGCCCCGCCGCAGCGGAGGTCCCAGCATCAGGGAGGAATATAAAATCCTCCCACTGGTGCCCTATCGGGAAATCATCGGACACATGGAAGCCGATCTCAACCGGCTTGGTGCTCGCCCGTGAAAACTAGCATTCCAGGACCCGTATCAGACCGCGATGACCGGGACCCCTGCAGCGTGCAGTCTGGAATCCTCCCATGACCGGGGTAGTCGGTGTAATCAGTACAGCTCCCTTTCCCGGATACGCCGGGCGCCGCATCCTACCGCCTCAGGCCAGCAGGGGCCTCAGCATTTCGAGGATTTTGGGGACTTCCACAAAGGGATCCGCCTTCATTTCATACTCCAGGGTGAACCATCCCTGATAGTTGGCGTCACGCAGGATCTGGAGGACCCGTTTGACGTCACTTGGTTCAGCCCCGGAGGCGCCCGCCCGTTTGATCTCCATTTTGAGCTGCACGTTGACCGCATACGGGGCAATCTTCGCCAGATCAGCGTAGGGGTCGGGGGTGTGGAAGTTTCCACTATCGAAATTAATCCCGGCCCACGGGCTTTTGGCGGCCTTGACCATTTGGATGAGATTGTCAGGCTCGGCCACGATGCCGCCGTGGTTTTCCAGTCCGAGGAAGACCCCCTGCCCTGCGGCATAGTCGAGGCATTCCTGATAAGCGGCCTCGCAATTGGCCACGGCTTCCCCGATGGTGATCTCCTTCGGCTGCGGTCCCGCAAAGACCCGGATATGAGGGGCTCCCATCACGGCGGCGTAATCGATCCACTTTTTGGTGTAGGCGATTTCCGCGTTGAGTTTATCCCCTTTGGGCAGTGCGAAGTTGTTGCCCACCGCCGTGCCGGCCAGCTGCACCCCGCGCAGGTAAGCCCGGCGCTTCAGCTCCAGCAGGAAGGCCCGGTCCACCTCCGGCGGGAAAAAATAACTGGTCACCTCTGCGCCGGCGACTCCGTGGTCAGCACACCAGTCGACAAAGTCCATGATGCTCCACGGTGTCCGTCCGGCTTTGGGCTTTTGCTCCTTGTCGCGCGACCACTGGAAGGAGTCGCGGAAACTATAGGCCGCCACCCCCAGTTGCATCCGGCTGGAACCCGGACGCTGGACCGGTTCGATGGCAGGCAAGGCGGTGACGCTCAAAGCGCCCAGACCGGTGGTGAGGAAATGGCGGCGGTTGATCATGGCAAAATCCTTAACGGCCTCCGGCCGAAGGATTTAGCAACCAATTCGGTTCCGGCCAGCGGGCCGGGACCTGTTATGCGCCGGCCGCTACACGGAGGGGCGCCGGGAACGACGGCCCAGAGCAAGCCCAAGTCCTGCGAGGAGGGCGAGGGAGGACGGCTCCGGCACCACCGAAACGTTGGCAAAATCCACCGTGTTGTCCCCTGCGGGGCTACGGTTCCACAACTCGATGAGGGTCGCGGGCCCCAGCACGGCCGGTGTTGTGAACGTGAAGGTATAGTTGGTAAAGGCCGCCTGGTTGCCTGGCAGAGTGGCACCCAATCCACCATTTACCCAGAAGGGAGCGAACGGGGTGGCCGAATCAGCAAACTCGACCGAGAATAACGGAGCCGCATCCCCGGCTCTTCCGGCGATGTCGATGCTCAGCGTGTAGGCCGTGTTTGCCGCGAGCGCAATTGGTTGATAAATCGCCCCTCCCCCGCCCTGCACGAAGGCATAGGTATTGCCTCCTGAGTTGGTGGGAGCAAAAGGAGTTCCCGCTGTGGTCGCGGACCCATTGAGCCCCTTGCCGCCCTCGTCAGGAAAACCCGTCCAGCTCGAGATGCTGGCCGGATTGGTCCCGCCGTTGTACCCGGGGAATGTGATGTATCCTGCCGCATTGGCCAGAAAGCTGCCGTTTACGATCATTTGCGCAGCTGGTGCACTGGCAAGCCCGACCACCATAAGAGCCATGGTGAGGAAGATGGATTTCATATATTTTGAGTTCAAGGGTGGTGATCCGACTGCGGGTGGAGATTGGGCAGATCGATTGGATTATCGCTTTAATCAAATAGGGTCAAGCCGCGAATAGGAATAATCCTGTCAACACCGGGACCCGTGGCCCCATCGGTCCAGCGGCCAGCCTCCGGAGGCGGTCGCTCCCCCGTTTAACCTCCCTCCCGCCAGGATGTCAGGGGCAATGCCGGCAAGCCAGGCACATGCCCCGCGTGGACACCGGCGTTTGCGGCAACAAAATGCCGGAAGAATTGTATTCGTAAAACGCAGGAGGCGGATACAGGATGCCCGCGTTCTGCCCCAAGCTTCAACATCTGCCGTGCCCTTTCTTTTCTTTGGTGTTTTTCTCGCAGTGATCGTGATCATTGCCCTCGTCGTGCACGCCCAGGCCAAGGCCCGGCGGGAACGGTTCGCGGCCTTTGCAGTGGAGCGGGGATGGCATTATTCCGCAGTCACGGAACGTGGCATGGAGGACCGGTATCCGGAACTGGATCTGTTCCGGCGAGGCTCCAACCGCTACGGCCGGAATTTCCTGACCGGATCCGCCGCCGGACACGCCCTGACGGCTTTTGACTATCACTACCAGACCTCCTCCGGCAGCGGCAAAAACCGCAGCACCCAGCATCACCGCTTTACCGTGGTCATGCTGCAGCCCGGCTTCCCTCTGAAACCTCTCGCCATCCGGGGTGAGCATGTGTTCGACCGCCTGACGGCCGCCTTTGGCTGGGACGACATCGATTTCGAATCGGCCGAATTCAGCCGCCGATATCATGTCAGCAGCCCGGACCGGCGTTGGGCCTTTGATGTCATCACCTCCCGCACCATGGTCTTTCTGCTGGACCGGGAGGCGGGCTCCATGCAGATGGACCATGTCCGCCTCATGCTGCCCCTGCGGCAGGTGAGCGATCCTTCTGAAATCCTGGCGGCCTGCGATACCGCGGCCGGGCTGCTGGACGGAATCCCGGAATACGCCCGCGTCGCTTCACCCACACTGCTGCCGCCTCCCCTGCCCTGACCCTCCATGGAAATCCTGATCCTCCCCGCCGCCCTTGGACTCATCGTGCTGCTTTGGTTCATGGGCACCTACAATGGCCTGATCCGCCTGCGCAATCATTGCCGGGAATCCTGGGCGGACATCGACACCGAATTGAAAAGGCGGCACGATCTCATTCCCAATGTCGTCGCGGTGGTGAAAGGGTATGCGGCTCACGAACAGCACCTTTTTGAGGAAGTCGCTGCCGCCCGCGCCCGGGCCAACACCACAGACCCCACCGGAACCCACGTCGGGGACTTGTGCCGCGCCGAGAATGATCTGCTGCGCGGCGTGCGCCGGGTCTTCGCCGTGGCCGAAGCCTATCCCGCCCTCAAGGCCGACGCCCAGTTCCTGCACCTGCAGCACGAACTGGTGAACACCGAGGACCGCATCCAAGCCTCCCGCCGCTTCTTCAACGCCAATGTCCGCGACCTGAATAACCGCGTCGAGTCTGTCCCGTCCAGTCTGGTCGCCAGCATGGCAGGCATCGGCCCAGCGGAGTTCTTCGAAGTGGAAGACCTCGCCATCAGCGCCCCGGCCGCAGTTCGCTTTTGATGCCCGATGGGTTCAGACTGAATCGCCCATTCCTTGGCCGACGGAGGTGACCCACGGCCATCAGGGAAAATCCCCATCTGCTTGCCATCCCCCAAAGGACGGGAAGTAAACGACCGGGGAGTTCACCGGCGAATTGCTCTGAAGCAGGAGGCAGGAAACGCCTCAGCTGGTTTTGAGGATGGCATCGAATTCCTTGTCCGTGAACGCCTGCATGGTTTCCGTGCGGACGTTTCCCAGGGAGGCGAGTTCCGCGAGCAGATGCAGAATTTTACCCTCCCCCTCAGCCGTCAGAATGAGCACCCCATCGCAGCGGCCCGTCGTCCAGTATTGTCCCTCGACGGCGACGCCCGACTTCGCGGCCAACGCATCGAAAGCGTGAGCGCGCCGGGTGGATTCCTTGATGTTACTGGATCCCTTCTCAGTGAATTTGAGCAGTATGATATAGCGGGACATAAGTTTGGTGGTGCAGGGTTTGTGCAGCCATAAAGATTACGGACCCGGCCCGCTGACCTTATCTTCGGCCTTTTCCCGGCAATTTGGGGCCAGGGCACCCCATCGATTGACAGCTGAAGGCTTCATCCATCACGTGGAGCAGGCCACACCTCCCTGAGCCTTTGCCGGTGGGTTTCGGATATCCGGTAGTAGAACGACTTCCCTTCGGCAAGCTTGCTGACTTCCTTTTGGTGTTCGTGGGGGAGGGATTGGAACCATTCCCGGGCCACGGAAACTGCGTCGGCACGATTGGCATAATATCGCGCCAATTCCGCCACGATCGATGAACGCACGGCACCCGGGGCCAACTCCATGGCAACGGGCAGCGCTTTTTGCGGATCAAGGCCAAACCATCCGATGTTCCCCTGTCCGAAGGCCTCAATTTCATCCCGGTGCTTGCGCACGAAGATACGGGCTGCCGAAGGATCCTGCCGGATCAGCAGCCCGATCACATTCCCCCGGCTCCCGTCCGCGGAATGGGAATTGGCCGAAGTTTCCGCAGCGAGTTGCCATGCAAATTCAGGATCCTTCCGGGTGGCGGCGGTCAGGAGCGAATGTGACATCCCAATCTGATGGCCCGCCAAGGGCAGCATCATTGAGTCCGGCTGCGTTCTCGCCCATGCGATGAATCCATCCAGATCGCGTTCCTGCCAGATCGCCATCAGTCTGAACAGGCGTTCGCTACTTTTCGCGCTGGCCACCTCCGACTTGAAGGCTTCCGGGAACCGCACAGGTTCCAACAACCATATTTTCCTCTCCCACGCGATGTGCTCCGACACCACCGGGGAATTACCAACAGCCGGAACAGGTGAACCGGCAGACTGGGTGGGCCTATGAAGTTCCGGTGCCGTGACTGGTGGGAACGCCGCAACGGATACCGGATTTTCCTCCCAAAAAAAACAGGACACGAGGAATTTCCCGGCTCCCAGGGAAAGCAGGAATACCACAACGGCTAACAGACGGTCTTTCATTTGACAGGATCCACGGATTTCAGGCCATTCAGGATTTCTGTAATTTCCTCCGGAGGGATTGACCGTTCCTGCAGGATGGGAATCACAACTTCTTCTGTCTGTCTGCCAGTGCGGCGCAGCACCCAGGCAAGTTTATTAACACGTTCCGAGGGATCCGAAATCGCCACGGCCCAGGGAAGTGCGGAGTCCGGCTCTACGCGCAGGGTCACGTTCAGCAGACCAGAAATAGCCGAATCCCGGTCTGCGCCGGCCGGTTGGGCTGTCAGCCAACGGGAAGCCGCGGTGAGGTCCTGCTTGGCCCAGTTCTCCACGGCGCCACGGAGAATCCTGACGCGTTCCGGGCCGGCTGCAGCGGCTTGGATCGCCTCCTGCGGCGAACTGACCACCATGAGGTCCAGCAGCATCGCCCGGGCATTCGCCCGGACTCCCTCATCCCCGATCTTGTCCGTCAGGATCAGTGCCGCCGCCGGATCATCCACACTCCATCGCGAAAGGGTTTCCATGGCAACTTTTCCCTGACTGAAAATTACATCAGCGTGACGGACCATGAAATCCACCGCGCTTTCAGCCGTCCTCGGGATGTGATTGCGGGCCACCACGGAGGCGGCTGATGCGGATTCCCCGGGAAAGTTGTTTTTCAGCCACGCCAACGCTGCATCAGGATTGGTGAGGGCGAGCACCTCTGCAGCCTTTTGGATGGATTCCTTACCCCCGCCGGCCTCCTTGCAGATTACCGCAGCCAGATCCGGGTCGCGGGCGATGACCTGTTGAGCAATTTTATTCAGTCCCAAGTTCCTGTTTACAGGGTCCACCACCGTCCGGAAAAAGTCGAGCGCGGCCTGGGAATCGATCCCTGCCCAGCCGGAGGCAAGCCCTTGCCAGGCTTTGGTTTGCTCCGAATCTCCCAGGCCATAACCAGCAGGATCTTCCAGCAGCTTGGCGAACGCCAGCGGGTCAGTAGCAGCCAGATTCCGGGCCGCCGCCTCCACACAGTAACTGGCATCATCCCGCTTGGAAAGTTCTGCATATTGACGGAAAAAATCCGCCGGCCGGGCGGCAGCCAGTGCCCGTGATATCCGGGAAAAAGCGATATTTTGATCATAACTTTCCGGAAGAGCCAAGGCCCGGGCGATCGCCGTATCCGGATCCTTGACGGACCACTTCCCCAGATAACCCCATACTTGGGTCATCCGGTCTTCCCCCGTCAATTCACCTGCCAGCAGGGCGCGGAAGCCGCCTTCGGAATCCAGTTCGATCCAGCGTTCCCATAGAATGGAAACCGTGTAAGGGTCTGGCTTGCCACTGAATAGCTCCTGCGACAAGGCCACCATCTCCCCGCGGGACGCCGAGCCGATACGTTCCAACAACCGAAGCTGCGTTCCCCCCGGCCCATCCAGGGCGGCATCCGTCAAAGGAACAGGGGCACGCAAGAGCTCCCCTTTTCCGGTCCTGGACGGATGCGGTTCCGTTATGTTCTTCCCGGCCGGCATCCGATCCGTCCAGCCCCACGCCCCTCCAACCAATAGGCCACAAATACTCCATACGAGCGGTGAGTTCATGCAGCTACATTAGCGGGTGCCGGCACAGACGTGCAAATGGAATTATGTCAGAGGTTGCTGCACGGACCATGCGAACCACCGGATATCTCCTTCCAGCAGCCAACACTTTCCTAAACCAGCAGCTCCCGGATGACCCGGGCTTCCTCGACGCCGGTGAGGCGGAAGTCGAGGCCCTGGGACCGCACGAAGAGTTGTTTGTGATCGAGCCCGAGCTGATGCAGGATGGTGGCGTGGATGTCGTGCACGTGGGCGGGATTCTCCACGGCCCCGAAGCCGAATTCATCGGTCGTGCCATAGGTTAGTCCGGGTTTGAACCCGCCGCCCGCAAACCACATGGTGAAGGCATCGATGTGGTGATTCCGCCCGGTGGATTCACGCACTTCCCCCATGGGCGTGCGGCCGAATTCGCCTCCCCAGATCACGATAGTGTCCTTGAGCAGACCGCGGCTGGCGAGATCGCGCACCAGGGCCGCGCAGGGCTGGTCAATGTCGCGGCACTTCTCAGGGAGGTGTTTCTCGAGGTTTTCGGTCGGCCCGCCGTGGTGGTCCCAATTGGTGTCGTAGAGCTGGACAAACCGCACCCCGCGCTCGACCAGCCGGCGCGCCAGCAGGCAGTTGCGGGCGAAGCTGGTTTCCTTGGGGTCCTTGATGCCGTAGAGATCGAGGGTGGCCTGACTCTCCTCTTTGATGTCCATCAGCTCGGGCGCGCTGGTCTGCATGCGGTAGGCCATCTCGTAGGCGTTGATGCGGGTGTGGATTTCATCGTCACCGGTTTCGACGAGGCGTTTCATATTGAGGTCGCGCACGGCATCGACCAGCTGGCGCTGCTGGCCCTGACTGATGGACTTCGGGGTGGAGAGATTGACGATGGGATCGCCCTGATTGCGCAGTGGCACGCCTTGATAAGTGGTGGGCAGAATGCCACTGCCCCAGAGCACGGCCCCGCCCCGCGGTCCGCGCGGGCCGCTTTGCAGGACTACAAAACCTGGCAGATCATCGCATTCGCTGCCCAGACCGTAAGTGACCCACGATCCCATGCTGGGACGGCCGAACACCCCGCTGCCGGCATTCATGAAGAGCTTGGCGGGAGCGTGGTTGAAGAGGTCCGTTTTGCAGGTGGTGACGAGGGTGATGTCATCCACAATGCCGGCGGTATAAGGCAGCAGATCGCTCACCCACTTTCCGGACTGTCCGTATTGTTGGAAGCTGCGCCGGGAGCCCAGCAGGTCGCTGCGGTGGCTGCTGTCCATGAAGGCAAACCGTTTGCCGGCCGTATAGCTTTCCGGAATGGGTTTCCCGTTCAGTCGGGTCAGCAGGGGCTTGTGCTCGAACATGTCGAGCTGGGACGGTCCCCCGGCCATGAAGAGAAAAATAACGTTCTTCGCCTTGGCTGGAAAATGAGTGGGCTTGGGCTGGAGGGGATTTCCCAGCTTGGGCGCGGCGGTGGCCCCCAGGCCGCGCCCGGCCATCAGTGAGGCCAATGCGAGCGAACCCACGCCCATCGAACAGCGGCTGAAGAAATGACGCCGGGTCAGGTCACGCAGAGCGTTTTCAGGATTCATGGCATTCATTCGCGGGTGACGGTTTCATCGAGGTTCAGCAGGGCGCGGGCGGCATTGAGCGTATCGAGTTTTTCGAGCACCGCGAGTTCATCGGGTTTTGGCGCACGCGTGGTGCAGCGGCGGAAGGCGGCTTCG
>JAYUWQ010000567.1:0-1589 GCA_043753485.1 bacterium | reverse complement strand
AGTTGGGGTAGCGATGGTGACGGCGCTCGTCCAACTGGCCAACTCGGCGAGGGACGAGGCGGCACGTGTTGAATATTCGGCGGCGAGTTCGGCGGCGCGGGCAGGATCCACATCATAGATGCCGGCCAGTTTCACGCCGGGCAGGCTGGCCAGCACCCGGGCATGATTCCGCCCGATGGCACCAACGCCGGCCACCCCCACTGATATCTCGTTCAAGTCGCTCATCTCCGCCTGTGGCATGGTTTGCCCCAGGCGTCAAACCCGTGCCCTCCGCGCTACAGGCGGGAGTGGGCAGGAAACTCCAGGAAACTGGATTAATTTCCGATGTCAATCGGGGCTAATTAAACACCCTTTCCGGCTGACCCCGCCAATGGGCAGGCAAAAGCAAAGCCAAGCTGCGGGGCGGCTGCGGGGTGGTATGATCCGTGCGATTGGACTCCATTTTTCCGCTGGCGGGAAGTTGCTGTAGCCCTAAAATACTTCAGACATGACTACTCATATTATCATCGGCGTTGCGTTTGCCGTGCTCTTCATCCTGCTTGGCTGCGTGGCCTTCCTCTATCTGGTGCGCGGCAAGAACTAAGCCGCGGCACCCCGGAGCCGATGGCGTGTGAACCCTCATGGACTTTGACCGCTCCCGTCCTCCCGATCCGGCCGAAATCCGACAGTGTCTCCTGCTGAGGGCCTTGGAGGAAGCGGACCCGGCGGGAGAACGGCTACCGATGGCGGAGCGGATCGCCGCGACTCAGGCGACGGCTGCCGAGCCCGCCGGAGTATTTGTCAGGACACGCGCTGCGTGGCTGGGCGCACGCTTGAAAGGCACACTGGCAGATGCCCTGACCCGTGCACTGAAAGAACGGGGCGGCCTGCCGGGATGGATCGGGCCGGGGGTGGCGCTGGCGGCATTTCTGATAGGCTGGCTGACCCACGATCTCGGGCCCGACGGCAGGGTAAGTCTGCTGGCGTTTCCTTTGCTGGGTTTGATTCTGTGGAATCTGGCGGTGGTCACCGCGACCCTGCTCCCATTCAAATCCAAATCCGCAGCTTGGTTTCCCTCCGCCCGGCCGGCTTGGCTGTCGCCGCCGCCTGCGGCAACCGGTGATACTCTGACTGATAGTGCAGTGACACGGATGGAGCAGGATTGGTGCAGGCTGGAAGCACCACGGATGGTGGCCCAAGGGAAGCAGTGGTTCCATCTTGCGGCGTTGCTGCTGGCAGCCGGTGTGGTGGCGGGGATGTATGCGCGGGGATTGGTGCGGAACTACCAAGCGGGCTGGGAGAGCACGTTTTTATCGCAACCGGCGGTTTCCAAGCTGACGCGGATCGTGCTGGGACCAGCCAGCCTCTTAACTGCAGTGCCGGTGCCGCCGGTGCCGCCGCAGGGCGGTCTCTCGCCCGCCGCCCCATGGATTCATCTGTGGGCGGCCAGTGCCGGTTTGTTCATCTTCCTGCCCAGATTGGTACTCATTTCGATGACCCGCCGGGAGGTGGCGGGGAAGCGGACCGATTGGATCGCGGAGTTTTCTGAATATGAGGCCACCGTCCGCCGGCTGGCCGGGGGCCAACCCCTCGTCGCCCGCGTGGTTCCC
>JAYUWQ010000566.1:0-3859 GCA_043753485.1 bacterium | reverse complement strand
TACCCGCGCTGAAAGCAAAAGCGGCGGCGGGCGACCTTGAGGCGCAGTTTCTCCTGGGAAGGGTCCTGCTGCGCGGGGAAGGGGCCCCCAAGGATCTTCCGGAGGCCCTCCGGCTGCTCAAACCGGCGGCCGAATCCGGACATGCCGGAGCCATGGGGGCTTATGGATTCATGCTTTCGCGTGGTCTCGGTACGGAGAAAAACGAAGGTGCCGCCATTGAATGGCTGCGGAAATCGGCTTCCCTTGGCGTCGCCACCTCGCAGCTCAATCTCGGGATCATGACCCTCAAGGGCATGGGCACGCCGCAAAATACCGCCGACGGGCTGGCCTTGATTGAAAAGGCGGCCAACGCCGGCCAGGCAGAGGCGATGGTCCGGTTGGCGGAGGCATGGCACTTTGGTGAGCCTGGTCTTGCCGCCGATCCTGCCAAGGCGGTCCTGTGGTCAGAGCAGGCCGCCGCCGCGGGCAATGCCCAGGGTCAAAACCTCCTGGGCATGATGCGGGAAAATGGGCTGGGCCTGACCAGGGATTATGGGATGGCAGCAGAATGGTACCGCAAGGCCGCCGTCCAGCACCATGCCAAGGCCCAGGCGAATCTGGGACGCCTCCTATCCAATGGGAGGGGGGTGCCCATGGACCGGGGGGAGGCCTGGTTCTGGCTCCGGGTCAGTGCCGATGCCGGGGAGATCATCTCGAAAAATTTTCTGCTGGAATTGAAACCGGCTCTATCTGCCGCAGAGTTGGAAGAGGCCGAAAAGCGGGTCGTCACCTACCAAAAAGAGCGTATCCATGCCCGGCTCCACGGTGGAACTGCAGCGCGGTCTGCTCCCTGAGTTCAGGATGTCAAAACGGAGTGTGCAGTCCCGGCACCGGGCGTCTTTCTCTCATTTGCCGTAGCTCGCGCCGAGGGCCTCACGGTGGGCGGCGTTATGCCGGATCATCCAGGCAAAATCCCCATAGCGCAGGCGGAAGAGCTGGTCCGCGGTCAATTGGGCCTGCTGCCAGCGTTTTTGATAGGCAGGATCAGTCGGATCCGCCAGCGGATCGGCGACCGCTTCAAGGAAATCCTCCGCCAATTGATCGGCTCCGGCCTGTTGCTCCTGGGTGATGCCCCCGGCTGCCGGGAATTCAGCAAGCACCGCAGGCAATGGGGCGGGCAGGGATGGATGTTGTGGGTCAAAGGGCACGATGACCGGAGGCAACTCCGCAACAGGCTCTCCTTCCATGCCAAGGATGGGGGCGGCCGGGGCTTCCCCGCCCACGGTTTTGTCCCGTGTGGCCCGGATTTGATGATAACGTTGCGTCGCCATTTTGCGCTGCGCGGCATTGAAGCGGTCCCTGACCTGCTCCACCCGTGCTTTTGCCTCCATCCATGTTGGAGGCGGGTTGGGGTTGCCCTGTTGAGGTTCTGCGACGGGTTCGCGGGAATGGCCAGGACCGTCCCTGCCAAGGTGGTTTCCTTGATTAGAGCCCTCCGTCCCTGTCTGGGTGGAACGGCGGGTGGGAGGCAGCTGCGGCCGGGGAAGGCTCGCTTCGATGTTGCCTCCATGGCCTTTGGTCTCCGGGTTCAGTCCATGAAACAGGCCCGCCCCAAGCGTCACGAGGCCTAAAGTGGAGAGGAGCAGGCGGGCGTGCGGTTTCATGCGGGTAAAATCAAAGCTGGCACCGGCGTTGCCACCGGTGCCAGCAGGGATTGACATGGGCCGCCTATGGCTGTCCATATCATGTAATGGCTGGATCAGGGAGCGACGGGGCCACCGTCCCCACCGGAGCGGGTTGCGATCATGTCAGGAATCGGAATCGCCGCGCTGCCGAGATTGGCGGGGATGGCTGCCGTGAACAGGTTGAAGAAGTTCAACTCATTCGCGGTGATGGTGGGAGCCTGGTAGAGCCACTGGTAGCCCCAGAGGGTGTAGGCGCCCTGCTTGACGGCTTCTTCGCTATACGCCACCCCGTTGTAGGTGAGGCCCTTGGCTTTTTGGTTCTGGACCGGGAGAGGACCGGCGCCATCGGGGTCGAAGTTTTTGCCTGTCACGGTGGCGGCAATCCAGTCGGAGACGGTCAGATAGCTGAGGACGATCGCTGGTTCGGGAGCGCCACCCTCCACGCTGACGGCATTGCCCAGGCCGTAAACGAGGTCACGGATGCCGCTGTTGCTGCTGTATCCACTATTGCCGACGAAGGTCAGGCTTTCCATGACTCCGGTGCTTTGGTTGGTCACGCCGGTGAACTGCTGGAGGGAGGAGAACACGCCGTAGCGGGTTTCCGCCAATACGAGGGCGCGGGAACCGGAGCCGTCATTGCGGCCCGATGCATAGACCAGGCTGGTATCGGCAGGATTCCCCGTGAACAAGCGCAGTGGCACCGCAGCGTTGGCATACAGGGAAGCCATGATCTGATCGGTCATGTTGGTCATGGCGGCGGGAGCGCTCGCATTGGCCACGAAGGCAAATGGCACCACGCCGACCTCCAAACCGGTCAGGCTGGGGGAAAGAGTGGTGGAGGAGGATTGGGAAACGTCGGAGAAGGCGAACTGGGCGACCTGATTGACCGGCTCGAAAGGACCGGTGACGTTGGCACCGGCGGTGGTGGTGGGGAGGAGCAATTCGTCATCTTCCAGCACCTGGACCGGCGTGGCGCTGGCGACATCGGCGATACCCTGGGTGGAACCGGACCAGGAAGCCCGTACCGTCACGGCACCGATGCCGGCGACGTTGCCTTTGAAGATGGCGCGGTTGGTGCCCCCGATGCCCTGAGTGCCGGTGTAGGCATATTTGGTGACGCCAGAACCGCCGAGGAGGGCGATGATGGAATTGTTGGCGGCGGCACGGAAGGCGGTGGCACCGGTGATATTGATCACGGTCTGGCCGTTGGCGGCGTTGCTGAGAGCGAGGACCAGAGAGGCCCCCAGGACGAGTTTGTTGGTTTTCATATTTGGTATGTGAAGGAAGTGAATGTGTTTTGTGGTAGGGGAGTTTATTTGGAACGGCGGCGGCGGAACAGGCCGGCCGCTGCGATCAGGCCACCCAGCATGGTGGTGGAAGGTTCAGGCACGGCACTGATGTTGCCGAGGCCGTCGATCGTGAAGGTCGTCTGATAGGTGAAGACCCCCGCAGCGGTGGGCTCAGTCACTCCACTGGCGCTGGTATTGCTAAGGGCGCGGTAGAGGTCGAGGTTGGCGGTGGCGGTTCCGGTTCCGAAGTTTCCATTCACGCTGAGTGGCATGGTGGTCCAAGGGGCGGAGCCAACCGGCACCCGGGAACTCCAGCTGTTAATGTCTCCCGTGCCTTGTACGACACCATTGCCGGCACTGCTTCCGGTTGCATCGCGGGGAGTCGTTCCATTGGTGGTCCGGAAACCCAGTTGGGAATCCATCATGCGGGTGGCGGTGGTATTGATGGTGGCTACGGCCAGGCTCGCGTGGGCTGTGGAAGTGCCGATGCCATCGGATTCTTTGCTGGCATAGATGGCCCGGGCCGGATCCCCATTCACGATGCTGGTCGAGTCAGCGCCGAAAGTGGCATTGGTGCGGACCCCGCCCACCGCCCAATAGAGGTCAGTGCGTGTAAACCAGTTGGCGCCGAAAGTGGCACTCAGATCGGTGTTCACATTGGCGAGGAAGCCGACCGAGGGATTGTCCCGGAAGTTGCTGGCCTGCCCGACATTGTAGACATAGGTGTTGCCGGCCCCTACGCCGCCAGTGGCTTGGAACCCCATGAGGAGGTCGCCGGCGATGAAATTCACTGCAGCGGACGCCCGCGGGGACAACAGGGACATCCCACCAATCGCCACGAGGGCAAAAGCGAAGGGGCTGATTTGTTTGGTATTCATAGATGGAGGGTATCTTAAGTTGGTAGGG
>JAYUWQ010000565.1:0-3860 GCA_043753485.1 bacterium | reverse complement strand
TCCGTTCAAGCAGGAAACACGCCTGCGTTTCCTGCTGCCACAGGAAACCGCTGTCACATTTGAATTGACGGACCTTCACTTGCGGGAATCGGGCGATGCTCCACCCGGCCCAAAGTAGTTTGCCACCCCGGGTTCCGATCCAGAAAATCGAACTCCTCAAATACAATTTTCCGACCCCATCCCGTTCCCTTTAACCCCCAGCGTTTTTTGCTGATTGTGCCCGAAGAGATTCGGCCTTCCCCGTGCCGGCCGGTTCCGCCGGACAACGGCAGCAAGCGGCCTGAGGGAAATCCCCCGGCGCCGGACTAACCGAACCTTCCGCTGATATAATCCTCGGTGCGCCGTATTTTCGGAGAGCTGAAAAGCTGGGTGGTGGGACCTTCCTCAATGAGCTCACCCAGATAGAAGAAGGCCGTCCGGTCAGCACAGCGGGTGGCCTGCTGCATGTTATGGGTGACAATGACGATGGTGAACTTCGCGCGCAGATGGTGGATCAGCTCCTCAATGCGCAGGGTGGCGATGGGGTCCAAAGCGCTGCACGGTTCGTCCATCAGGATAATCTCGGGAGAAATCGCGATGGCGCGCGCAATGCAGAGGCGCTGCTGTTGTCCACCACTCATGCCAAAGGCGTTTTCATGGAGGCGGTCCTTGGTTTCCTCCCAGAGCGCCGCCGCAGTCAGGCTTTCCTCCACTGCCTCGTCGAGGATGCGCTTGTCCTTCACCCCATGGAGGCGGAGACCGTAGGCGATGTTCTCGTAGATGCTGGCCGGAAAGGGGTTGGATTTCTGGAAAACCATGCCGACCCGCCGGCGGAGTTGAATGACTTCGAGCCGCGGATCGTAAATGTTGGTGCCTTCGATCAGGATTTCACCCTTGGTGACTTTGGCTCCGTAGACCATGTCATTCATGCGGTTGAAGCAGCGCAGCAGAGTGCTCTTGCCGCAACCGCTGGGGCCGATGAAGGCGGTCACCTGATGCGGCGGGACTTCCAGATGGATCCGGCTCAGGGCTTTTTTGTCACCGTAGCAGAAGTCCACATCCCGGACTGAGATCACGGAAGCTGGCGGGTTGGAGGAAGAAGGATTCATGTCAGCCGAAAAGTCCGCTGATGTAGGCCTCGGTCTGCCGTTGCCGGGGCGTGTTGAAGATGACGCCGGTGGTGTCGTATTCGACCAGTTCACCGAGGTAGAAGAAGGCCGTGCGGTCCGAACAGCGCGTGGCCTGATGCATGTTATGAGTGACAATCACGATGGTGAATTCCTTTTTCAAATCCTGGATCAGATCTTCGATTTTGAGAGTGGCGATGGGATCCAAAGCCGCGCAAGGCTCATCCATCAGCAGGATCTGGGGACGGTTGGCGATGGCCCGGGCGATACAGAGGCGCTGCATCTGCCCGCCGGAGAGTCCGTAGGCGCTCTCATGGAGGCGGTCTTTGACTTCGTCCCAGAGGGCAGCACCCTGCAGACTGCGTTCCACCACTTCATCCAGTTCGGATTTTTTGTTGCGCCCGGCCACCCGCAGGCTGAAGATCACGTTTTCGTAGATGGACTTGGCGAAGGGATTGGATTTTTGGAAGACCATGCCGACCCGTTTCCGCAGCGAGATGACTTCCACTGCGGGATCATAGAGGCTGGAACCATCAAGCAGGATATCGCCCTGATGGCGGACCCCATCAATCAGATCATTCATCCGGTTCATGTTCCGCAGCAGAGTGCTCTTGCCGCAGCCGCTGGGCCCGATCAGGGCGGTGACCTGCTTTTCCGGAATCTGCATGGTCACGTTCCGGATGGCGTGCTTCGGCCCATACCAGAAATCGAACTGCCTGACATCAATGTAGGCAGGGTTCAGCACCGTGTCCGGCCCGGCGGCCGGGGTGGGTTCGGTAGAAAGGTTAGAAAGTGCCGGTGGCATACTTCTTGCGGAGTTTGTTGCGGATGATGATCGCAGTCAGGTTCATGATCACTACGAGGGTGATCAGGAGCAGGGTGGTGGCGAAGACCATGGGTTTGGCGGCTTCAGCATCCGGGGACTGGAAGCCAACATCGAAAATGTGGAAGCCGAGGTGCATGAATTTGCGTTCCGCATGGATGAAGGGAGCTTCCAGGTCCAGCGGCAGACTGGGCGCCAGCTTGACGACGCCTACGAGCATGAGGGGAGCAACCTCCCCCGCCCCGCGCGCCATGGCAAGGATGACGCCGGTCAGGATGCCGGGCGCCGAAGCCGGCAGGACGACGCGCTGGATGGTCTGCCACTTGCTCGCCCCACAGGCGAGCGAAGCCTCGCGGACCCCCCGCGGGACTGCGCCGAGGGCTTCCTCGGTGGCGACGATGACAACCGGAAGGGTAAGGAGTGCCAAAGTCAGGGAGGCCCACAGGATGCCTCCAGTGCCGAAGGTGGGCGTGGGAAGCGCACTGCTGTAGAACCAGGTGTCAATGTGGTGGCCGATGGTATAAACAAAAAATCCCAGGCCAAATACTCCGAATACGATGGAGGGCACGCCGGCGAGGTTGTTGACGGAAATCCGGACAATGCGGACGAAGGTACCCTGTTTGGCGTACTCGCGGAGATAGATCGCCGCGACCACGCCCAGCGGGGTGACCACCACACTCATCAGGAGGGTCATGACAAAGGTGCCGAAGATGGCGGGGAAGATGCCGCCCTCGGTATTGGCTTCCCGGGGGTCCTCACTGAGAAAGGCGAAAAATTGTTTGAAGGCGAGGGCCAGCCGGGCCCAAAATCCCAATTTGTTCGGTTCATAAACATGCATCAGGTCGCCCACCGGCTGGTCGCTTTCCTTGCCCGAAGCGACCCGGACCCGGAGGAGGTCCCTCGTGAGTTCCTCGCGCAGGCCACGGGCCTGTGCGGCCAGCTTTTCATAGTCCAGCTGCAGGGCGGCCATGGTGGAGCGGTGGGCGGTTTCGCGGGAAGGGTCCATCCGGATCGCGGTTTCCAACTCCACGAGCCTTTTGCTGATACGCCCGATGTCGGTGCGTTCCAGTTTGAGGAGGGTCTTTCTTTCCTGCGCTGCCCGTTTCAGGGCAGCATCCAGCGCGGCGGCAAAAGCCGGATCCGCGGCTTCCACGACCTGTCCGTCGCGGGTCGTGAGACGGACAGGATAGAAGATGGCATCGCCATAGCCGGTCCGTTCGGCGACCATGATTTCGGGGGGTTCCCGGGTGGAGAGGACATCACCCGTGGCGACATAACGGAAGGAGGTTCCGGGATCGTCCTTCGACTTGTTGCCAAAGTGCACCAGCCATTCCTCGACGCCTGTTTTAACGTTGTCCTGTTTCACCATCAGCTCTCCCAGAGTGGGGCCGGATCCACTGGGTGAGCCCTCCCGGAGGGTAATTTCGAGGACACGTTTCGGCCAGAAAACGTTGGTGCCCCGCAGCACAATCAGGCCGAGCAGCAGGCCGGCCATGACGATGCCCACGGCGAGGCCCATGCCGGTCAGCCACACTTTGGCCTCACCGACGGGGGGGGGGGACTTTGCAGGAAGAAAAGAAGCCATGTCAGACGAGTTTGTATTTGTCGCGCAGGCGCTGCCGCAGGAGTTCGGCAATGGTATTGACCGCAAAGGTGAGGGCAAAAAGCACGAGGGCTCCGAGGAACAAGGTGCGGTAGAGCGTCGAATGGACCGGGGCTTCCGGAAGTTCGGTGGCAATATTGGCAGAGAGGGTTCTCATGCCATTGAAGAGATTCCATTCCATGATGGGCGTATTGCCCGTGGCCATGACTACAATCATGGTTTCGCCCACGGCGCGGCCCAGCCCGATCATCAGCGCGGAGAAAATGCCGGAGCTGGCGATCGGAAGGACGATCGTGCGGAGAGTCTGCCAACGGCTGGCTCCGAGGGC
>JAYUWQ010000564.1:0-3861 GCA_043753485.1 bacterium | reverse complement strand
TTCATGTCGGATAATGGCTTCTGGTTAGGGCACGGGGGATCGCGCCGGGGGGCGAATCCCTAGTCGGGAATTGCGGTTTCGCAATCCTGGAATCGGTTTTGCAGTTTTTTTCCCGGGAGAGTCGAGTCAACCCCCGCCGGAGCAGAAGGTAATGGTTGGTTGGGTGGGGTGGGCGCGGGTTTCTCAGGTGGCTACAGCCTGTGTAGCCGGCGGTTTGGCGGGAAAAGTCAGGCGCCGGGCTTTTAAACTTCGTCATCCGGCCGGTGCCACCCACGCCCGCAGTGTCCAATCGTTTTCGCTGGCGGTGCCGGGCAATAGGTGGGTAGCCGCTTTCAGCGTCTCCGGGGTATCGGAAAGCCGTAGACGGTGATAGTCGAGGCCTTCACGAAAGAAATCCCCGTTAGTGAAGCTGAGAAGAATGCCGTCAATCATCAGCGGGGTTTTTGCCGGGTGATGGGTTGCACCCTTTCTCGCAAAGCCACTCTGCGCAAGCGCCGGCAGGCTTTCCGCAACAATCCAACGACATCCCTCCCCCTCGTTTCGAACGTCCCGGATTGCTCTGCCCAATGGGCGACCATTAAGCTGATAATAAAGTACACCGAAATGCTATGGATGGCCTGTCAATTCAGGTCCCGGCATTCCCGGCGGTTAAGCAAAGAAAAGAACAAAAACCAGTTGCGGACCGGAAAAGGCCTCCTATAATCGCCCCTCCTTCCTCGGCCCTGCAAACTTCACCGTTTGTGTTCCGCATAGGATTTATCGGAACGCGGCGCCGGAAAAGTTGCTGCGAATAGTTTGGTCGGACGCGTTGTCGTCCGGGTTTGGCTGTCCCGATGGATCCTCTGGTGAGAGGGAATTCCACACTTTCAGACGCCATGCCCACCATCAACCAGCTTGTCACCAAAGGACGCCGTCCCAAGACGGAAAAGTCCAAGTCGCCCGCTCTGGCCGATTGCCCACAGCGCCGTGGGGTCTGCCTCCAAGTGATGACCCGCACCCCCAAGAAGCCGAACTCCGCGCTTCGCAAGGTCGCCAAGGTCCGGCTCACCAATGGCTTCGAAGTCATCGCCTACATCGGCGGTGAAGGCCATAACCTCCAGGAGCACTCCATCGTCCTCGTCCGCGGCGGCCGGGTAAAGGATTTGCCCGGTGTCCGTTACCACATCGTCCGTGGTTCCCTCGACTGTCTCGGCGTCGATAAGCGCCGCAAGGGCCGTTCCAAATACGGTGCCAAACGTCCGAAGCCCGGCCAACCCGCGGCTCCCGTCAAGAAGGGCGGCAAGAAGTAAGCTTCTTCCGGTCATCCACTTTAATCAATTCCTACCGACTTACTCTTATGGCCCGCAGAAAGCGCGTTTACAAAAAAGCCGACCTCAGGGACGCCCGTTACGACAGCTCCGTTGTCGCCAAGCTCGTCAACCGGCTCATGTATGATGGTTCCCGTTCCGTCGCCGAACGCATCGTGTATGCTGCGATCGACAAGGTGAACGATGGTGCCCAGACCGTCGACCCCCTCGAAATCCTGAACCGCGCCGTGGAAAACGCCAAGCCCCGCCTCGAAGTGAAAAGCCGCCGTGTTGGTGGTGCCACTTATCAAGTGCCGCTGGAAGTCGCTCCCGACCGTTCCGAATCCCTTGCGATGCGTTGGCTGATCAACTTTGCCCGCAAGCGCAAAGGGGTCCCGATGCACCTCGCCCTCGCCAACGAGATCCGCGATGCCAGCACCAATCAGGGCAATGCCGTCCGCAAACGCGACGACGTGCACAAGATGGCCCAGGCCAACCGCGCCTTCGCCCACTTCCGCTGGTAGTCTGCTTTCAGCCCGCCGCTTCCGTTCCGCTTCCTTTTTTCGTCATCTCTTAGAAGACCTTTCTCTCTTCCACCGTCCCCGTCATGGCTGATCCCCGTAACAGTCCCAACCGCCAATATCCGCTGGAGCGTACCCGAAATATCGGGATCTCCGCGCACATTGACGCGGGGAAGACCACGTTGACGGAGCGGATCCTGTTCTACACTGGCATGATTCACCGCATTGGTGAAGTGCACGATGGAGCCGCCACGACCGACTGGATGGAACAGGAAAAAGAGCGCGGCATTACGATCACTTCCGCTGCGGTGACTACCAAGTGGAAGCAGCTCCCGAATCCCGGTGTCTTCAAAATGTTTGAAGGCGAAGAGATGCGGGTGAATATCATCGACACTCCCGGCCACGTGGATTTCACGGCCGAAGTGGAACGCTCCCTCCGGGTGCTCGATGGCGTGATTTTGGTTTATTGCGGCGTCGCCGGTGTCCAGCCCCAATCCGAAACGGTCTGGCGCCAAGCCACCAAGTATAACGTCCCCCGGATGGCTTTCGTCAATAAGATGGACCGCACCGGTGCCGACTTTAACAAGGCCGTCAGCGAACTCCGTTCCAAACTCGGAGCCAATGCCCACCCGATCCTGATCCCGATCGGTGCCGAAGATCAGCTCAAGGGCGTGATCGACGTCATTGGCAAACAATCCATCATGTATTCGGATGCTGAGAAACTCGGCTCCACCTATGAATACGGCCCTCTGACCGAGGAGCAAAAAATGATCGCCGATGCGGCCTACGACGATCTTACCGCCGCTCTTTGCGATGTGGATGAACAACTCGGCATGATGTTCCTCGAGGAAATGCCAATCACGGTCAAGGACGTGAAAAGCGCTCTCCGCCGCGCCGTCATCGCCAACCAGATCGTTCCGGTCGCTGGTGGTTCCGCGTTCAAGAACAAAGGCGTGCAGGCGCTTCTCGACGCCGTGGTCGATTACCTCCCCAACCCCCTCGATATTCAGCCGCAGATCGGTCACGACGCGGATGACCTCGACAAAAAGATCGAAGTTTCCCCGGACGATAACGGCAAGTTTGTCAGCCTCGGCTTCAAGCTCTGGTCCGACAAGTTTGTCGGCAAGCTGGTCTTTTTCCGCGTCTATCGCGGCAAAATTTCCAAGGGCGACCAAATTTACAACCCCCGCACCCGCAAGAGGGAGCGCGTGGGCCGCCTGATCCAGATTCAGGCCAACCAGCACACGGATATCGACACCTGTTATTCCGGAGATATCGCCGCCATCGTCGGCCTGAAGGAACTCCGCACCGGCGATACCCTCTGCGACGAAAGTGCCGAAATCCTCCTCGAACCACCAACTGTCCCGGATCCCGTGATCTCGATGTCCATCGAGCCCCGGACCAAGGCCGACCAGGAAAAAATGGCTGTCGCTCTCCAGCGCCTTTCCGATGAGGATCCCACTTTTGTCGTCCACACGGACGAGGAAACCGGCCAGACCATCATCGCCGGCATGGGCGAGTTGCACTTGGAAATCATCTGTGACCGCATGAAGCGCGAGTTTAATGTGCTGGTGGATTCCGGCAAACCTCAGATTACCTACCGCGAATGCACCACCGTCCCCGCCGATGGCGAGGGCAAACTGGTCAAGCAATCCGGTGGGCGCGGCCAATACGGCCATGTGGTTCTCAAAATGTATCCTTCCGAGCGAGGCAAGGGTATCACCACCGAAAACAAAATCGTCGGCGGTTCCATTCCCAAGGAATACATCAAGCCTTCCATCGACGGCATCCTGGAAGCCACCACCAACGGCATCATCGCCGGCTACCCGGTGGTCGATCTGCACATCGAATTGATCGACGGTTCCTTCCACGACGTGGACTCCAACGAAAACGCTTTCAAGATGGCCGCGATCTTCGCCATGAAGGACGCCTTCAAGAAAGCCAAGTGCCAGCTCCTCGAGCCCATCATGGGGGTCGAATGCACCACCCCTGACGAATACCAGGGCGACATCATGGGTGACCTCAGCCGCCGCCGCGGACGCATCAACAGCATG
>JAYUWQ010000563.1:0-3864 GCA_043753485.1 bacterium | reverse complement strand
CAGCATGCGGCGGACCGAGGCGTCGAGGCCGGCCGGGTCGGACAGGCGGCCGGCTTCAGCTTCGTCCAGCAGCGCGGCGTCAGGGAGGGAACTCCAGAGGAAGAGGCTGAGGCGGGTGGCAAGTTCCGGGCCGGTGACGCGCCAGAAGGGAGCCTCCTGATTCTCCTCGCTGAGCAGGAGGAAATCCGGCGCGCACAGGATCGCCTTGACGGCCACCCGGGCGGCATCCTCCCAGGAGCCTCCCCTCGCGAGACGGGATTCGGCGACTTTTTGATAGCGGGCGAGTGTTTCGTCGGATGGGGTGCGGCGGAAAGCGAGGCGGAGCAGCGGACGCAGGGTTAGCCGAAAAGCCTCGGCGGGGGGGCGGCTGTCGTCCGGAGGGGCGGCGAGGAGACGGGCTTTGAGTTCGGGTTTGCTGAAAACATCCGTCAACGCAGCCTCGGCGGCGGCGAGGTATTGCTCGGCCATGACCGGGGGGATGAAGAGGGTATCCCCGACATTGTCAAAGCCTTCTCCCCCGGCTCCTTCCTCCGCGAAAAAATCCTTGGTGAGCGTTTTGGGCACCCCGAGCAGATCCTGCAGGGCCGTGGCGTATTCGGTGCGGTTCAGACGGCGCAGGCGGCGCTCGCCCGGATCCTCCACCCTGCCACTGCGCAGGAAGGTTTCGTTGTCGGCAATCCACGCCAGAAGCTGTTGTTTTTGCTCTGCGGCGGGTTGGTCTTTTTTGGGCGGAGGCATCTGGCCGGACTCCACCTGGTCCTTGGCCCGCCACCACAGCCGCATCGCGGCACGGGCGTCAGGAAGGTTTTTCAGGGCCGCAAGATCGACCCCGCCTTTCTGGCTCTCCGCATCGTGGCAATCAATGCAGTAGGATTCCAGCATCGGCCAGATCTGCTCACGCCAATGCGTTTCGGAGGGTCCTGCGAGGGACCAGCTTTGCAGCAGAAAAGTGAGGAAAAGAGGTAGTGTGTAGGGGCGCACTGTCGGCAATCTACGCGGGGAACGCCTTGGATTGTTCATGGAAAACACCTGCCACGAGGCATTCTGTCTGGCGCGCGGGGATCGCGGGATGGGCCGGCCTATGACTTCGATTGGGCGATCAGGGTCAGCACTGCTTTCTGGGCATGGAGACGGTTTTCCGCTTCCTGGAAAATCGTGCCGGCATGGGCCTCAAGGCATTCCTCACTGATCTCCTGTCCCCGGTAGGCCGGCAGGCAATGCATGACGATGGCTCCGGGAGCCGCCTGGGCGACCAGCGCGCAATTGATTTGCCATGCAGCAAGGTCGGCGAGGCGCTTTTTGGTTTCCTCCTCCATCCCCATGCTGACCCACACGTCGGTGTAGAGCACCTGTGCTCCGGCGACTGCTTTGGCAGGGTCGGGTTCGATCCGGATGCGGCCGGATTTGAACTGGGCGAGACAGGCGGCACCCGGTTGGTAGGCGGCAGGCGCGCAGATGGTCAAATCAAAGCCGAGCTTTTCGGCGGCCCACATCCACGACTTGGACATGTTGTTATCCCCGTCGCCCATGAAGACCACTTTTTTGCCTTCATAACCGCCGCAGAGTTCGATCATGGTGAGAAGGTCGGCCAGGACCTGACAGGGATGCTCGTCGTCGGTCAGGGCATTGATGGTGGGTATTTTGGCATACTGCGCAAATTCCACCAGATCCTGCTGGGCGTAAGTGCGGATGATGGCGCCGTGGACCATTCGGCCGAGAACCCGTGCGGTGTCCTTGAGGGGTTCCTTGCGGCCGAGCTGGGTGTCGGCGGAGTTGAGGTAGAGCACGCGGCCGCCCAGTTCCTGCACGCCCACTTCGAAACTGACGCGGGTGCGGGTGGAGGCCTTCATGAAGATCATCGCCCAGGATTGCCCGGCCAACGGCTGGAAGGATTGATCGTCGCGCGTGGCTTTGAGGTGTACTGCGAGGTCCAGCACGCGGCGCATGTCCGTGGCGGACATGGTTTCGAGGGAGAGGAGATGATTCATGTTTGGGGAGAACGAATGGTAAAAAAATCGTGCGGAAACGGGTCACGCGGGAGGCCGGGTCAGTTGAGCGTCGAGCACGCGGTGGAAGATGCCGAGGGCGGTCTGGACTTCTTCGGGGGTGACATTGAGAGGGGGAAGCCAGCGCACCACCAGCGGACCGGCGGCTACCGTAAGGAGGCCTTCGGCCATGAGCGCCTTTACCAGGTAAATGGAGGGGAAGCCATCTGTCTCCTGATAGGCGGTGCGGCTCAGCATGGTGGCCTGATCCAGTTCAAAGCCGATCAGCAGGCCAAGGCCGCGGATGGTGTCGATGAGGGGATGTTGCCAGAACTCGACCGTGGCCATGATGCCGGCCCCCGTCGCGGCGGAATTTTCGCAGAGACGGGAGTCCTTGATTTCCTGGAGCACCGCGAGGGAAACCGCACAGGCGAGCGGCGAGCCGCCATAGGTGGTGCCATGGCTGCCGGGCCCCAGCACGTCGCAGAGATCGATGGCGTCGGGAGCGGAAGTGATGGGACGTTTCCGGATCCAGGCGGCCCCGATCGGGAAGCCGCCGCCGATGCCTTTGGCCCAGCTCACGCCGTCCGGGATGATTTCAGGCGCGATGGGTTTCCAGCCGCACCAGTGGCCGAGCCGTCCGAGACCGGACTGGACTTCATCGAAGAGGAGAAGCAGATTGTTGTCCTGACAAAGCTTGGCCAGCCCGCGCAGAAACTCTGCGGTGGCCACATTCACGCCCCCTTCGCCCTGCACGGGTTCCAGCAGGATGGCGACGGTATCCGGGTGCTCTCCGAGGGCTGTGTGGACCGCGGCAAGATCGTTGTAGGGCAGGTGGGTGAAGCCGGGGAGCAAGGGCGCAAAGCCGGTTTTCACCTTTTCCTGACCGGTCGCGGAGATCCCTGCATAGGTGCGGCCATGGAAGGAGTTATGGAAGGTCAGGAGGTGGGTGCGCGGCGTGCCGTCCGGCAGGGGCGTGGCGTGCCCGAATTTCCGGGCCAGTTTGATGAGCGCCTCGTTGGCTTCGGCCCCGCTGTTGCAGAAGACGGATTTGCCGGGCGATTCCATGACGGTTTCCGTGATGAATTTCCCGAGCTCGCCCTGCTCCCGGATCTGATACCAGTTGGAGCAATGAATGAGCTTGCTGCCTTGTGTGGCGAGAGCCTTGGTGATGGCGGGAGGACAGTGTCCCAGGGAAGTCACAGCAACGCCGCCACCGAAGTCCAGATATTGCCGGCCTGACTCATCCCATAACCACACGCCTTCGCCACGCTCCGGCACCAGCGACAACCGGCCATAATTGGGCACGGTGTAGCGGGCCAGCAGTTCCTGGGCGGAAGCGGCGGGGAATTGCTGGATGATGGGGAGATTCATGGAGGGAAGGAAAGTTTCATGGTGTATGTTAACTGGCGGCGATTTCGGTTCCGATTCCTTTGTCGGTGAAGATTTCGAGCAGGAGGGAATGGGGGATGCGCCCGTCGATCATATGCACTTTTTCGACCCCGTCGGCGAGGGCTTGCAGGGCTGATTTGACCTTGGGGATCATGCCCCCGGTGATGACGCGTTGATTGATGAGGGATTCGGCAGCCGCCGCGGTGAGGGAAGGAATGAGGGAGGAGGCATCGGCAGGGTCGCGCATTACGCCGCGGACATCGCTGATGTAAACGAACTTGGCGGCGCGCAGTTTTCCGGCGAGCGAGGCGGCGGCGATGTCGGCATTGACGTTGAGGGCGGCGCCGGTGCCTTCCTCGGAAGCGAGGGGGGAGATCACCGGTACCTGTTCGCGGTGGATGGCGGCGAGGACTTCACCGGCATTGAATCCATGAACGGTGCCGACAAAACCGAGATCCACCGGAGTTCCATCCTCCCCTTTCACAGG
>JAYUWQ010000562.1:0-1594 GCA_043753485.1 bacterium | reverse complement strand
CGGCTCCGTTATCCAATGCAGACGCATCAAAGGTGACCGCAACGAGGGAGTTGGGCTGCATCGAATTGGGTAAATTGCAGTGATACCGCAATTCGGTGTTGCCTGAGGTAAGGGCTCGCTCGGCAGCCTCCTCGTTGACCAGCACAGTACCCACCGGCACATAGTCTCCGTTGCCAGCGATAATCGTCCTATACGATCCAGCCAGGTAGTAGTCATTATCTGCCTGCAGATCAACCTCCGGACTCGTCGGACTGCCCGGAAGTGGGTTGGTCACCCCATTTTCCAACACGAAGCTGGTATTGGCCCCGCCACCGTTCCCCGCGGGCCAGGCGTTGTCATCGAGGCCTATCGCCCAGGGGAATACCGCCGTTGGGATGATCTCGATCGCTTTTTCCAGCTGCACATAATCGATACCCATCCATTGGCCACCCCCGTTGTCCCCGTAATTGATGCCTTTGAGACTCACGATATTATCGGCCCCGGGACCAACCACAGCATTCACACTGGCCAGACTGAATTGGGTGGTGGTGTAATCCACCCCGATTTGAGTGGGACGGATCAAAATTTCAGGCTGGACCAATACCCCATTGAAATAAATTTCGACCCCGTAGCGGCTGTCCGCCTTTCCCCCGTCCAGATTGAACGCATCGAAGGTGACCGACAGCAGGTCGGTGGGTTGCAGCGTGGTCGGGAGATTAAAATGAAAGCGCTTATCGTTATCCGCACCGGCAAAGGCGCGCTCGGCAGCTTCTTCGTTCAATTCAACCAGACCGAGCGGGGTGTAATCCCCAAAAGCTGAGATGACGCTGCTGATCGCGGTGGTGTAATTACCGGCGAAGTAATAGTCATCGTCGGCCCCTCCGGCAACTGAGGTGCTGAAGGGATTTCCGGGCAGCGGGTTGACACCCCCTTCCTGTACAAAACTGGTGTTGGGACCCCCGCCGGTGCCGAAGGGCCATGCATCATCATCTATTCCAACGGTCCAGAGGACTTGCGCGGAGAGCGGTGAAGCGGCCAGGAGGAGGAGCGTAAACGCGAGAGAACACCGGTTTTGCGTCTTCATTTTGTGATTCTTGACAAGAATGTACAAAACTGTCAAAAAAAAACACAGAATATCTTAAGTAATTTACGAACCCCGGTGGAAAAGAAGGCCGCAGGTGGCGTAAGCTTGACTCTTGGCCAGTCTCCATCCACTTAAGTCCAAATCCATGTCAGTCCGTCAGGCCACACCCCACCATCCCAAGGGAACGGGCTTTTTTTTATTGAGTTTGGCCGCATGGATCAGCTGTTCAGCCTTGCTGAAATGGCAGACCCCATGGCTTTACGCCCTCGCCGCAGGGTCCGTGGCTGGCGCGCTGTGGCTTGGCTGGAGGCGTTCGATTTTTTGCCGTGGCGCGGTGCTGCTGGCACTGGTGCTTCCGGCTTGGAATTTGAGACGGGATGCCCCAGCTCCGGTAGGGGCCAGTGATGACGCGGAGGCCATCAGCGCCCTCGTCACGGCGGAGGAAACCATCCTCGCCCTGACTCCCAAACTGGGCACCCTTTCCAAAGGATTCCTTGATCTGCAACTGCCGTCGCCCGCCGGGAGGGAGCT
>JAYUWQ010000561.1:0-3869 GCA_043753485.1 bacterium | reverse complement strand
GCTGGGAAAGGTTTTCAGGAAATGAGGCAGAGTTCAGATTGCCACGCGAATTACGGGAGACGTTCTTTGCTTTTTAAAGGCACCGCTTAATCCCAACTCATGGAGTTGTCGTCCCAGGTGTTCCAATCGCCGTCTTTTCCGGCGGACCAGACGATGGCGGATTTATTGAGAATCGCGGGGCGGCCGGCGGCGGTTTGGTCCGGGTTGGGAATGGCGAGATGGTTGTCGTTGTTGGTGTCGAAGCGGATGCGGAAGGGGCTGCCCCAGATGTCTACGATGCCGTAGCCGCTGGTCGTTTCATCCTAATAGATGCCGTTTTTCCAGACAAGGGGGGCTTCTTTTGGCCGTGCTTTTATGGCTGGCTTGATGGACTCCAAGAAGTCGGTGTTGCGGGGATTGTGCCGGGTTCCGTTTTCGGGTTCTTTGCCCAGGAGGATGGTAATCAAGGAGTGGGCCGAGGATGTGTCGGCTTCGGAGTCACTGCCGGGTGGGGCGGGGTTTGATGGGAGGGGGAGGGTGTTGTAGTCCTTTTTGAATCCATCAAAACTGGTGGCTATGTCTCTTGCCATGTACATGGCCTCTTTTTGACGGACGGCCTGTATTTGCTGGCCGAACTTGTAAATGCTTAGCGCTGCCAAGGCGATGATAGCGACGACGCACCAGAGGATAAAACGGCAGCCGGAGGGGAGGAAGGATTGGCCTTTGGGATTGGTCGGAGCGGTGGGCGGCGCAGGTGATGATTCCGACATGGTGTTGGGAAATTAGAAGTTGGGTCGATGTGAAATGGATCGTGAGTTGGTTTGGGATTGTCATCACGTGACGGCGATCCTGGCGTCGCATTAATCCCAGCTCCTGGGGTTGTCGTCCCAGGTGTTCCAATCGTGGTCTTTTCCGGCGGACCAGACGATAACCCCTTTTGTATTGGCGAGGATCACAAGGCCTTCGGCCGCCGCTTGGTCAGGATTGGGATTGGCCAGTTGCCGATCTCCATTGGTGTCGAGTCGGATGCGGAAAGGATTTCCGTAGGCATCGACGATGCCGTAGGAGCCGACTGTTGAGGTGGTGATCAGGCCATAGACATAGTTCCATGGAGTTCCTTCTGCGTTTTTAGCTGGCTTGATGCCTTCGAGGTAATTTACTTTGCCCTCATTTTGGCGGTCGGCGGTTTCTCCCTCCTTGCCCATGAGAACCGCAGTGAATCCATGGGAGGGTGAGGTGTCGGTATCACAGTCGCCTCCGGGGAGCCTTGGGCCGGAGGGGAGGGGCAGTCTGGCGTAGTCTTTGTGAAATTGCTCAACAGCATTGCTGATGGCGATGCTCATGACTTGACCTCCAGTCCTTCCGTGGCCATGGGAACTTTGGCTCAATTTGAAAAATCCGACTAACCCTAGGATGCCCAATAGAATCACGAGGGCCATCAGAAGTCGATATACAGCGTTGGAAAAGGGCGATGGGATTCTTGGCCGGCTCCGTTGAGAAGGAGAAGGGAGGTCCGGATCGCTCATGGCTCGAATTATAGCAAAATATGGCGGCGATCGGGAAGCGGAATTTGGAGATATTGTCGGGGCCGATATGGTTCGTGCATGCCGAGGTCGGGTGAATGATGCCGGAGCGGCAAAACCCGCTGGCAGAAGCGGCGCTGAGAGACGTTTCTGGAGGATGAACCGCATCCGTCTGACCGCACGCAGCTTGAGACATTACTGGCGCTGGCAAATTGGCCTGGCGTTGGGGGTCGGTGTGGCGGCGGTGGTGATTGCGGGGTCGCTGGTGACGGGGGATTCGGTGCGGGCGACGCTGGCGAAGCAGGCGGAGGTGCGGCTGGGCAAGGTGGGCACGGCGGTGGCGGCGGCGGATGGGTTTTTCACGGAGGCGCTGGCGGCGAGGGTGCCGGGAGCGGTGCCGGTGCTGCTGGTGCAGGGCACGGTGTCGGTGCCGGGCGACGGACGGCGCGCCAATGGGGTGAATATCTTCGGGGTGCGGGATGATTTTTGGACGCTCGGCAGTGGGCCCGCCGCGGGCGGGACCGGTGGTTTGATCCTGAATGAATCCCTGACCAAAGCGCTGGGGCTGGATGGAGCGGGGAAACCGGAGGTGATTGTGCGGTTTGAGAAGCCCAGCCTGATCTCGCGGGATGCCCCATTGTCAGGCGAGACGGATTTGACGGTGACGCTGCGGGAGCCTGTGGCCAGGGTGGCGGGGGAGGCAGCGATGGGGGCTTTTTCCTTGAAGGCGCAGCAGGAGCCGGCGTTGAATGTGTATCTGCCGCTGGCCAAACTGCAGGAGGCAGCGGACTTGCCGAGGCGGGCGAATTTGTTGCTATTGCCGGAAGGGAATACCGGGGCGGTGTCGCAGGCGGTGCAGGGTGGGATGACGCTGGACGATGCCGGGCTGACCTGGCAGGCGGCGGGGGGGCAGCGGATTCTGTCGACAGGCCGGATTTTCCTGTCGCCGGAATCGGCGGAGACCGCCCGCGCGGCCTTTCCCGAAGCGAAGGGTGTCCTGACGTATCTGGTGAATCAGATCAGCAACAGCGCCGGCGGCATCACGCCGTATTCCATGGCCACGGCGGCGGTGCCGGGCATGGGCGGATTGCCGGTGGATTGGCCGGAGGGATCGGTGGTGATCACGCAATGGCTGGCAGACGACCTGCAGGTGAAGGTGGGCGATTCCCTGACGGTGAAATATTTCCGGGTGACCCGGGCGCGGCAGTTGGAGGAAGCGGAGGCCAGCTTTCCGGTGCATGCGGTGCTGCCGATGGATCATGCGGCGGTGCGGCGCGAGTGGACGCCTGACTTTCCGGGGGTGACGGAATCGGAAAACTGCCGGGACTGGAAACCGGGCATTCCGATCGATCAAAGCCTGATCCGGGACAAGGATGACGCCTACTGGAAAGAACGGAAAGGAACGCCGAAGCTGTTCCTGACCTTGAATGATGGGCAGAAACTGTGGACCAACCGGTTTGGCAATCTGACCAGTCTGTGGGTGGCATCGGAGGCTCCGGTGGAGGAATTGGCGAAAACCCTGCAGGCAAAACTGACGCCGTCGCAGGCGGGACTGGTGACCGTGGGGGTGAAGGAAGCCGCAGGGAAAGCGGTGTCGGAGAGCATGGATTTCGGGGCGCTGTTTGTCAGCATGAGTGCGTTTCTGATCGGCACGGCCTTATTGTTGGCGGTGCTGCTGTTCCTGTTTGGGACCGGTCAACGGGCAGGGCAGATTGGGTTGCTGCGGGCTTCCGGCTGGACGCCGGGGCAGGTGAAACGGCTTTTCCTGACCGAGGCGCTTTGGGTGGCGGTGCCGGCCGCGGCGCTGGGCACGGCGCTGGGGTTGCTCTACACCAAGTGGACTCTCGGCAAGCTGGAGCGCGACTGGGCCGATGCCGCGCTGGGGTTGAAATTCATCCTGACGGTCCGGCCGGTGACGTTGATCACGGCGTGGCTGGTGACTTTGTTATTGAGTCTGGGATCGGTGTGGTGGGCGACCCGGCGGCTGGGCCGGGCGCGGCCCGGGAAGCTGCTGGCCGGGGGGAGTCTGGCGGCGGCGTTGGAATCTCCCGCCGCGTCGGGCGCGGCAGTACGGCGGTGGCGGCTGTTGCCTTTGGGCACCATGACCCTCGGGGCGCTGGCCATGCTGTATCTGTCCCCGCGGGTGCCGCAGCATATCCAGCCCATGATGTTTTTTGGCGCGGCGGCGCTGCTGCTGGCCGATGGGTTGCGGCTGTTGAATCGTTATCTGGTGCGCACCGGGGACCGCACCGATGGGGAGACGGTGCCGGGGATCTGGCAGCTGGGGGTGCGGAATACGGTGCGTCAGCGCGGCCGCAGCATGGCCATGGCGGCCTTGCTGGCGGCGGGGATTTTTATGGTGGTGGC
>JAYUWQ010000560.1:0-3870 GCA_043753485.1 bacterium | reverse complement strand
CGGCGAAATAGGCTGGCTTCACCATCACTTCGGCCGCGTCCGGGACCGCCCGCCGGCGGGCCTTTTCGACGCGGCGGTAGCGCTCGCAGAAGAAGTCGAAATCATCGGATTCTGCTGGATCGATGATGCCGATGAATTCCAGACTGATCCCGAGATCGGCGGCCATGGCCCGGAGGGCGGGGCGGTTTCCGAGCAGGATAGGAGCGACCGACTGGGTTTTCACCAGTTCGGCGGCAACGCGGAGGATACGGGGATCGAGCCCGGAAGGGAAGACAATGCGCTTGGGGTGGCGGCGCAGGATTTCGACCATTGGCGCGAGAAAGGCGTTGGCTGGGTCGAAGAGGGGGCTGGGGGGAGGGGTCATGCGGAGCCCGGAGGTAGGATGAAGCCAGCGGGAACGGGTGACGTGGGGGCGGCGGGATGAAAATTCAAGAACGATTCCGGGTGGCTGAAGCAATTGGAATTTCAGTAACGTGAAAATAACCGGGCTTGTGTGGTAGAAGTTGCATGCGTCCGCGGTTTCCTGAAGGATGGCTGGGATTATTGTTTTGTGATGTCTGAAAGTGAAACCTATCTGCCGCCGGAGGGCCGGCTGCGCTTCCGCTGCCCGGGTTGCGGTTATGGCTTGGAAGCCCCTCTCGCCTATGCCGGAGTAGAAGCCCCATGTCCCGTCTGCGGGTCGGCGGTGCAGGCTCCGTTGAGAGCGGAGACGGCGGTGGTGACCCTGCCGGACGGTTTTTGGGATGAATCTCCTGCCGGGACTGAGGTGCTGGTGTCCAATGGCTCAACCGGGGAGAGGGCCTGCATGACACCGACTGAACAGCAAAGAACAGAACTGGAGATGAACTGGGAAATTCCGGCCCCACCCGTCCAGGAAAAGCCATCCATATCGGAAAGAAAGCATGCGCCCGGCCCGACCCGCGAGGAGGAGGAAGCCGCCGCGGAGTCGGGACATCGCCAGCGGCAGCACCGCCTTCGATTTTTTGACGCTGCGCTGATCACCTTGTTTCTGGGAACCCTCGTCATGGGAGGGGCGGCCTTGGCGTTTACCCAGGCCAAGCCGGAATCCGTGCCGTCAGTGTCGCCGGCGCTTTCCGGCCTGGTGGTGGAACGGATGCAACAGCTGGACCGCCAGCGGGATCAGGCCGTGCAGTCGGCGCGGCAAACCCTCCAAGGACTGCTGGCAGCCGTGGATGCCAAGTCTGCCGGACCCCTGCTGCTACCCGGCAGCACCACGGCGGATGGTCTTGTATTCCCGTGCTTTCCGGGGGCGGGACCGGATGATTTCGAGTTCATCCAAGTCCGCAGGATTCCCGGGACTGAGCGGTTTTTGTCCCTGTTTGAAATCGTGGCCGACCCGCCCTTGGTGATTCCAGTGGAGGAAACCGCCGCCGGATCCAGAGTGCACGGGCAGGCCTTGGCCCAGCAGAAAGGTGGTCGGTTGGGGAAATTCCTCGCCACCCAAGGGCAGGGGGAAGAAGTGTTTTATGTGCTGTTGCGGCCTGGTCCAGCTCCGATGGCTGCCGAATTGGTACGGACGCGCCCGGATTTGCAGGCATTCCAGCTGGTCGCGGCGGAACCGGCCTTTCCAGCAGACGGTGCCTCGGGTTGTCTGGTGTGTTTGTCTCCCGGTTCCGAGGCGGCTGCGATCTTCGCCAAACGATCCCACGATTCGGGTTTGCGCCCGGCAGTAGTGAAACTGGCCTGGCGGCAGCATCGGGAGTCGGGGAATTATATTGAGTTGGTGTCCTTCCAGCCAAATTCCTGGAGCCGCCATTAAGAAGCTTGGTTCAACTGGAATCTCCACCCACCCCCACCTTGCCCGCCCGATGTCGAACCCGCCTCCCATGCCTGGAAATCACAGCGACACGCTCGCCGATTTCATCCGGACGACTTCCGAACGCGACCTTGGACAGGGTTTGTTTGAAAAGGAGACGGAGCGCCTTCTGGAGGTGAACCTTGATGGCCGGGTCTATACCAAAAAGGGTTCCATGGTCGCCTACCAGGGCAATATCAAATTTACCCGGGAGGGTCTGCTGGACGGCGGAGTGGGCAATCTTTTGAAAAAGGCGGTTTCCGGAGAGGGGCTGTCCATCACCTACGCCGAAGGCCGGGGGAAACTCTACCTCGCCGATGCCGGTAAAAAGGTCAGCATCATCCGGCTGCAGAATGAAGCTTTGGTGGTGAATGGCAATGACGTCCTCGCCTTCGAACCGTCCTTGCAGCACAAAATCACCTTGATGCGTAAAATGGCGGCGATGATGGCGGGCGGCTTGTTCAACATCCGGATCGAAGGAACGGGAATGCTGGCTATCACCAGCCACTATGAGCCGCGCACCCTCCGCGTGGAACCCGGCGTGCCCATCTGCACGGATCCCAATGCCACCATCGCCTGGTCGGCCAACCTGACGCCCCAATTCAAAACCGACCTCTCCCTGCGCAGCTTCCTGGGCCGGGGCTCGGGCGAATCATTTCAGATGCTCTTCGAAGGTTCCGGATTTGTCGTGATCCAGCCTTACGAGGAAATCGCGATCCGGAGGCAGAACAGCTAGACCGGTGGGGCCTGCTTCTGCGGATGCCCGCCGCCGGCCATCAGCATTCCGTCCGCAGATGTGCGATGGCGTCAGCGATATCCTGCGGGCCAATGGCTTTGCTGACGTGCGCGTCACCCAGCCTGGGCACGAGGACGAACCGGATCGCGCCTTGGTCAAATTTCTTGTCGCGCGCCATTTTTTCAAGGAGGCGCTCGTCCGTCAGGGCAGGGGAGAGCACCAGGGGGAGTTGATAAAGCTTCAGCAGATCCAAAATTTGGCGGGAGGCGGCGGGGTCGAGGCCGGCGTGGCGTTCGGAGAGGAACAGGGCCGCCCGGAGGCCGAGGCTGATGGCTTCGCCGTGGAAGAGTTCGCCGTAGCCGGCGCAGGACTCGATGGCATGGCCGATGGTATGGCCAAAGTTCAGCAGCGCCCGCAGCCCTTTGGTTTCGAATTCGTCCTCCGAGACGATCGCGGCTTTGATGGCGACGTTTCTCGCGATCAGGCCGGAGAGCGACCGGCGCGGGGCGGTGGCCGCTGCTGTGATCGCCTGAAGCATGGCGGCATCCCGGATGGCGGCGTGTTTGATGATTTCAGCAAAGCCTTCGTTGAATTCCCGGTCCGGCAGGGTTTCCAGCACCACCGGGTCGGCGAGGACCAGCTTTGGCTGATGGAACGTTCCTATCAGGTTTTTGCCCTCAGGGGTGTTGATTCCGGTTTTCCCCCCCACGGAGCTGTCCACCAACGAGACGATCGTGGTGGGGATTTGGATGAAGGAGATGCCCCTGAAGAAAATGGAGGCGGCAAATCCGGCCAAATCGCCCACCACCCCACCCCCCAGCGCGACCAGAATGGATTGCCGCCCCAAACCAGCACGGATCATCTGACGGTTGATGGATTCCAACTCTGCGAAACATTTGGCAGACTCCCCTGCCGGCACTGTGATCACCGTGGGCGCGAAACCGGCCTGCCGCAGGGTAGCGGCCACGGTTTCCCCGTAGAGCGGTCCGACTTTGGAGTCCGTGACCAGAGCGCAGGCCTTGGCGGCGGGGAACAGCGCCCGGGCTTCTCTCCCGGTCGAGGCCAACAGGCCGGGAGCGATTTTCACGTCATAGGGCGAACCAGGCAAAGAGACAGGGACGATTTGCATTGGGGCATTCACCGGTGCCAATCCGGCGGGCACAACCAGGAAAGTGCTCCCGGCGATGATAATATTTGAAACAAATTATCCTCAGCGGTGCGCTGAATCTGGCGTTAAGGTAGTTACAGACAATCCCCCCAACCTACCCATGAATACCACTACCGAAGAACCCGTTCAACCCGCCGGCTGGAAGCAATG
>JAYUWQ010000559.1:0-3870 GCA_043753485.1 bacterium | reverse complement strand
TCTCCTCTGCCTTGCTCTGCCAGGAACCCTGGTGGCCGCGGCCGGGTCAAGGCCCAACTTCATCTTCATCAATATTGACGATCTGGGGTATGCCGATATCGGGCCGTTTGGGTCCACCCTGAACCGCACGCCCCACCTCGACCGGATGGCCCGGGAGGGGCGCAAGCTGACCTCGTTTTACGCGGCACCGGTGTGTTCCCCCTCCCGGGCGTCCCTGATGACCGGATGTTATCCCAAACGCGCGCTGCCGATTCCCCATGTCCTTTTCCCGGGGGATGCGGTGGGTCTGGCTTCCGCCGAAGTCACGGTGGCGGAGGTGCTGAAGACCGCCGGTTATGCCACCGGTATCGTGGGCAAATGGCACCTCGGCGATCAACCGGAGTTCCTGCCCAACCAGCAGGGATTCGACCTGCATTTTGGGCTGCCTTACTCCAATGACATGGGCCCGGCGGAGGATGGGGTGAAAAGCGACCTCGGCAAACCCCTGCCAGCCGCGAAAGGCAAAGGCCAGCCTCCGCTGCCCTTGTTGCGCAACGGCAAGGTGGTGAAGCGGGTGCTGCCGGACGACCAGCAATCCCTCGTCGAAATCTACACGGAGGAAGCCATCAAATTCATCAAGGAGCACAAGGACGGGCCGTTTTTTCTCTATCTTCCTCACAACGCCGTTCATTTCCCGATCTACCCTGGCAAACCATGGGCCGGCAAATCCCCCCATGGGCTGTATTCGGATTGGGTGGAGGAAGTGGACGGGAGCGTCGGGCGCCTGCTCGACGCGGTCCGGGACCACGGCCTCGCTGAAAAGACCCTCGTGATCTTCACGAGTGATAATGGCGGGACGCCGCGTGCCGTGAATGCCCCGCTGCGGGGGACTAAAGGGTCCACCTGGGAAGGCGGGATGCGGGTGCCCACCATCGCCTGGTGGCCGGGCCAAATCCCCGCCGGCACCACCAGCGATGCCATCTGCGGCATGATGGATATCCTCCCTACTTTCGCCGCCCTTGCCGGGGGCAAGGTTCCGGACGACCGCAGGATCGATGGCATCAATATCGCGGCGCATCTGACCGGAGCCGCCGGGTCGCAACCTGCCCACGAGTTCTTTTATTATTACCGTGGGCTCGAACTGGAAGCCGTCCGCGACCTCGAATGGAAACTGGTCCTGCCCTCCGCCCGTCCGGGGACCGGGCTGAAACCTGGCAAGGCCGCCCCAGCCGCCGCGAAACCCTCTACCGCACCGCTGCTCTATCATCTCAAAACCGACTTGGGGGAATTCACCGATGTCGCGGCGGGGAATCCCGAAATCGTCGCCCGCCTGGAACAGCGGATCGCGGACATGAAAGGCGATCTCGGCACCAGTGGCCCGGCCCCCGGTTCCCGTGCCCTCGGCAAGGTGGAAAACCCCCAGCCGTTGATCGGTCCGGACGCCCCCTGATCCCCTTGTGGCCAAACCAATGAAAGCCCCCCGGCAGATCGCCATGGCAACCGCTGCATGGATTGCCGTGCTCCAGTTGGTGCCTCCCATGGCCGGAGCGGCATCCCCTTTTGAAGACACCATCCGGCCCATTCTGGAGAAAAACTGCTTCTCCTGCCATGGCCCGGAAAAACAGAAAAGCGGGTACCGGCTGGATGTGAAATCCATCGCTCTCACCGGTGGCGAGGGACACGCCCCCAATATCCTCCCCGGAAATGCCGCCGCGAGTCCTCTGATGAAATTCATCTCCGGCGCGGACAAGGACCTGATCATGCCGCCGAAGGGCCAGCCCCTGTCACCGGCGGAAATCGAAACGGTCAGGACCTGGATTGAGGCCGGAGCTCCCTGGCCGGATTCGGCGAGCGCCCCGGTGAGCGATCCGCTGGATTGGTGGTCGCTGAAGCCGATCACGAAGCCTGCCCCACCCACGGCGGCGGCGCATCCGATCGATGCTTTCATCCAGGCAACGCTTGCGGATAACGGACTCACGCCGTCCCCTGAAGCGGATGCCCGGACCCTGTGCCGCCGCTTGTATTTCGACATCACCGGCCTGCCTCCCTCCCCGGAGGAAATCGGGGCCTTTGCTGCCGACCCTTCCCCGGAAGCTTACGCACGGCTGGTGGACCGGCTGCTGGCTTCGCCCCGTTATGGGGAGCGCTGGTCCCGCCATTGGCTGGATGTGGTGCATTACGGCGACACGCATGGTTATGACAAGGACAAGATCAGGCCTAACGCCTGGCCTTACCGCGACTATGTGATCCGGGCGCTGAACGCGGACAAGCCCTATGCCAGGTTTGTGCAGGAACAGATCGCCGGGGATATCCTGTTTCCCGATTCCCCTGACGGGATTGAGGCGCTGGGTTTCATCTCCGCCGGCCCATGGGATTTTATTGGACACGCCGAGGTGCCGGAGACCAAAACTGACGGCAAGATCGCCCGCCATCTGGACCGCGATGACATGGTGGCCAACGCCCTGGGGACCTTTGCCAGTCAAACGGTGCATTGCGCCCAGTGCCACAACCACAAATTCGATCCGATTCCGCAGGAGGATTATTACAGCCTGCAGGCGGTTTTCTCCGCCCTCGACCGCACCGAGCGGAAATACTATCGGGATGGCGCCCTCAACGCCCGTTATCAAAACCTCCTGCGGCAGCAGAAACAGGATCTGGATGCCTTGGCCGCCTTGGACGCAAGTCTGCGGGTGAAGACGGGCGGAGCCCTTGCGGCCTTGGAGTCAGTTGACAAAACGGCGTCCATCCCGGCCCATGGCTACCACAGCGCCATTGCGGCCAGTGCTGGGGATGTGAAATGGGTGCAGGTCGATCTCGGACAACCGGTCAGGATCGGAAGGGTCTCCCTGCTGCCCTGCCAGGACGATTTCAATGGCATCGGGGCCGGCTTCGGTTTCCCTCTACGCTTCCGCATTGAGGCCAGTGACGATCCGGAGTTCCGGGCGGGCGTGCAACTGCTGCCGCAGCACCACGGCCTGACCTTCAATGCCGACTTCAAAAATCCCGGACTCACCCGGTTCGACACTGATGGCGGAACGGAAAAAGCTGGCATCACCGGCCGGTATGTCAGGGTAACGGCAACGAAACTCGCGCCGCGGCAGGGCGACTTTATCCTCGCTCTGGCGGAATTGCAGGTCTTCGACCCTGCCGGAAACAATGCCGCGCAGGGCCGGCCCGTGGTGGCGCTTGATTCCATCGAAGCCCCGCCCCGCTGGCAAAAAACAAACCTGACGGATGGTCTCGCTCCCGCAGACCCCGCCGCGCTCCAGCGGGAACGCGAGGCCTTGCTGCTGAGTGTTGCGGATGAGGCCACCCGGGCGCAACGGCTGGCTTTGGTGGCCAGCGCCGCAAGTCTCGCCGCAGAACTGAAAAGCCTGCCTGCGCCTGATTCGGTGTATGCCGGCGGCATCCATCAGGGGACGGATGCCTTCAAGGGCACCGGCGCCAATGGAGGCCGGCCGCGCCCGGTTTTCCTGCTGGCGCGCGGGCAGGTCACACATCCGGGCCGGGAAGTCAGGGCCGGTGCCCTGTCCGCCCTCACCTTTGCCCCGGCCCGCTTTCCGCTGCCTCCGGATGCCCCTGAAGGAGCCCGCCGCGCTGCTCTGGCCCATTGGCTCACGGATCCGCGGAATCCGCTGGTCTGGCGCAGCATCGTCAACCGGGTCTGGCAATATCATTTTGGCCAGGGACTCGTGACCACGCCGGGGGACTTCGGCCGGAACGGCGCGCTGCCCTCACATCCCGGCCTGCTCGACTGGCTGGCTGCGGAATTCCGCGACGGCGGAGGCTCCTTGAAAACCCTGCACCGGCAGATCGTCACCAGTGCGACCTACCGGCAGGCGGCCCGGGGAAATGTGGCAGCGGAAAAAATCGACTCCGGCAACACGCTCC
>JAYUWQ010000558.1:0-3874 GCA_043753485.1 bacterium | reverse complement strand
ATCCTCACCCTCGCTGATGCCGACCTGGTCTGCGATTACATCCGCCATGGCGGAAACAAATACGAATTCCTCCAACACTTCGCCGGGGCCTACAGCGTTGATTTTGATCCTGATCTGCATCTGAAACGCATTGGCGTGGCCAACCAGACCACCATGCTGAAAAGCGAGACCGAGGAACTCCAGTCCCGCCTGCGCCAGGCCATCGCCGACCGCGATGGTTCGGACCTCGCCCTGGAGAATTTCTCCGTTTTCGACACCATCTGCGGAGCCACCCAGGAACGTCAGGATGCCCTTTACGAAATGCTGAAGGACCCCATGGACCTGCTCCTGGTGGTGGGAGGTTATAATTCATCCAACACCACCCACCTCGTGGAAATCGCCGAGCAGCACCTGCCCACTTTTTTCATCCGGGATTCCTCGTGTCTCAAATCCCTGGAGGAGATCATCCACTTTGACCTCCACGCGAAGCGGGAACAGCCCGGTTACCCTGCCAAGCTGGTCGGGGATGGTCCCGTAACCATCGGCATCACCGCCGGAGCCTCCTGTCCGAATAACCTGATCGAGGAAACTATCCTCCGGCTCTACACTCTGCGGGGCATTCCCGAAGATCTGGTGCGGGCCGTATAAAACGGCGCCTCCGGCAATTTTATTCCGGCACCAGGCCCACGCGGTCCGCCTCCACTGCGGAGCCCAATTCCGCCAGCTCCAAGTGATCCACCGGATGCCCGAGGAAGCTCTCGGCGATGCCGTGGAAACGCGCCGCCGCATCGGTGACGTAAAACTTTTCCCCGCCCCGCCCGGCTGATGCGGGCCGCAACAGCCCCCGTTCCGCAAGGAGAGCCGCGGTCTCTGCCGCAGCGGCTTCGGCGCTGTCCACGAGAGTGACCGACGGCCCCATGACCGAAGCAATCACTGATTTCAACAATGGATAGTGGGTGCAACCGAGAACGAGGGCATCAATCCCGGCTCCCCGCAGCCCCGCGAGGTATTTTTCCGCCACCAACCGGGTGATGGCGGTATCGGTTTCACCTTCCTCCACCAAGGGCACAAACAGCGGACAGGCCTGTGAAATGATCTCCTCCGGAACCTGGCCCACGGCGGCAAATGTTTCCCGGATGCGCATCTCATACGCCCCGCTGCCGATGGTGGCCGCAGTCGCGATCACGCCGATGCGCCCGTTCCTGGTCGCCGCCATGGCCGCCCGGGACCCCGGCCCGATCATGCCCAGAATCGGCACCTGCGGAAAGTGCTCCCGCAGGCCCGGCGCCGCGATGGCCGAGGCGGTGTTGCAGGCTATCACGATCATTTTGACCCCCTGCCCGACGAGAAACTGGACATCCTCCAAAGCGTAACGGCTGACCGTGGCATGCGATTTATTGCCATAAGGCACCCGCGCCGTGTCCCCCAGATAAACGAGGTGCTCCGCGGGCAGCAGGCGGCGCAGTTCGCGCATGACGGTGAGGCCGCCCACGCCGGAATCGAAGATGCCAATCGGAAGTGAATTCATGGAGAAAAGAGTCAGGGGCATTCCAACGGCAAAAGCCGGGAGGCGTCAAAGCAATCCGGCGGCCCGCATCGTTTGATTCACGGCCCCAGCCCAATCGCGATTGGCGGCGGGACTGGCGGGACTGGGGTGGAGGATGCGGATGATCCTGGTGTCAGGCCGGCCGGCCGCCACTTCTGTCAGCCGCTTCTCGGCAAAGCCGCCCACGCCAATCAGCCAGGCGGGATCAAGGACTTCAATCACCTGCTTTAAATGTTCATCACAGGCCGCTTCCACCACGGCCATCTCGGAAGCGGGGATTTTGTCAGGGGTGCGGTTGCGGCCCGTCTCCTCGAGGAAAATGAGCGGACAGTAGTTCACCACAAAATAATCGTTGAAAAACTGCCCGGCCGTCCCGAATTCCGCCGCTGCCCACCCCCACAGGCGCCGCCCGCTGACCTCGCTGCGAGGGCAGGCAAACCCCTCGATACGGCGCTTGGGATGCTCGCCCGGCGCGGATTGCACCGGCGCCTCGATGCCCATCCAATCGCGCACCGCCGCCACCTCGCCAAAAGGCACTCCGGTCTGCGCCATCCCGAAAGGCCCCGGATTCATTCCCAGAAAAATGCCCTTCTTTTTGCCGGTGCCGAACTTCCGCAGGTAGGCGGTGTGCGGCGCCCAGGCATAGTCCAGCGGATTGTAGACATGCGTCACCGGCAGGGAAAACTGCAGGGGCCGCAGGGCCGTGCGCAGGGTATCAGCGGCGGCGATCAGGGCATCGGCAGGAGAAGGCATGGCGGTGCATAGCGGGGGAATGAGCCGGGGCAAGGGAGTCCTGCACCTCGCCGGGCGATCCGTCCCAGGACCGGGAAAAGAATCCGTCTTTCCCGATGCGCCCCGGAGAAAGCCTGTTAAACTGACAAACTATGCCTTTTACCGTCCTGGGACTCGATCCCCGCATCATTCAAGCCGTGCAGGAAGCCGGCTACACGGAGCCCACTCCGATTCAAGCCGCCGCCATTCCCGCTATTTTGACCGGTCAGGACGTGATCGGCATTGCTCAGACCGGCACCGGTAAGACCGCCGCCTTCACTCTCCCGCTGCTCACCCGCATGGTCACTGCCACCACCGCGCCCAATGCCAAGCGCCGCACCCGCGCCCTCGTGCTGGCCCCCACCCGCGAGCTCGCGGTGCAGATCGAGGAAAATGTCCGCGCCTATGCCAAACACCTGCCGCTGACCATGGCCACCGTCTTCGGCGGCGTGGGCGAGCGCCCCCAGATCAATGCCCTGCGTGCCGGCACCGACCTCATCATTGCCTGCCCCGGACGCCTCATGGACCTGCTGGGCCAGGGCCACGGCGACTTCAATGGCATCGAAACCTTGATTCTCGACGAGGCCGACCGCATGCTGGACATGGGTTTCCTGCCTTCCATCCGCCGCATCATCCGCGGCCTGCCCAAACAGCGCCAGACCCTCCTTTTCTCGGCCACCCTGTCCAAGGAAATCGAGACCCTCACCACCGAGTTCCAGCACTCGCCCAAAATCGTCCAGATCGGCCGCCGGTCGAATCCCGCCGAGACGGTGGCCCAGTGGGTATATGAAGTCCCGGCCCACCTCAAGCCAGTCCTCCTGACGCATCTGCTGGAAGATCCGGGCATGAACAGCGTGCTCGTTTTCACCCGCACCAAACACGGGGCCGACCGCATCGCCCGCCGCTTGGAATCCCAAAACATCTCCTGCGGCACCCTGCACTCCAACCGCTCGCAAAACCAGCGCCTGAAGGCCCTCAAGGACTTCCGCAGCGGTGACGTGCGCGTGCTGGTCGCCACCGATATCGCGGCCCGCGGCATCGACGTCGATGGCATCTCCCATGTGGTGAATTACGACTTCCCGCCCCACGCCGAGGACTATGTCCACCGCATCGGCCGCACCGGCCGGGCCCAGGCGATTGGCGATGCCATCAGCTTTGTCAGTTCCGAGGACACCGGCGCCCTGCGCGATCTGGAGCGCTTCATCGGTCGCGGCATTCTCCGGAAAAAGGCCGAAAACTTCGACCTCAGCGCCCCGGCGCCACCCCGTCTGCCCGGGCCGCCGCCCGGACGCGGCCAAAACCAGCAACGCCCGCCGCAGCGCCGCTCCCAGGGCCAGGCGCCCGCCCGCGGCAATTCCCGCAACGCTGCTCCCGGCAATGATCCCTCCGTTTATCCCCGCCACCAGGATCCCCGGCGGCAACAACAACGGCGCGATCCCCGGCCCAATTCTTGATTTGGCCGGGCCGCGGCAAAGGTTTGGAATGAAATCTGCGGAAGGCGGCTTATAGAGAAGGATCTGCCTCCGGCCCTCCACCGGCCGGAACGCCCGCCTTGACCCCTCCCTGTTGCCTCATGAA
>JAYUWQ010000557.1:0-3883 GCA_043753485.1 bacterium | reverse complement strand
CCACGGCGGTGTGGGAGGACATGGACGGTCTGGAGCAGGAAATTTCACGCTATGTTCCGCACAGCGACATTTCGCGGGTGAATGGCAGTCCGGCCGGCCGGGTGGTGCTGGTGCGGGAGGCCGCCATGGATATTATCGGTTTTGGAAAGGAAATCTGGGAGCAAACCAATGGAGCTTTTGATCTGACCATCGGCCCCTTGGCCAGCGTGCTGGTTTGGCCGAACGGCTTGCCCCGTGATCCGGTCCCGGAAGAACTGATCGCCGCCCAGGCGCGTTGCGGCTACCAGCATCTGGAAGTGGATGCGGAGGAATTCACGGTGATCCCGAAAGTGGACAACATGCTACTGGACCCGGGAGCGATTGGAAAGGGTTACGCCGTGGACCAAGCGGCCAACCTGCTGCGCGAAGACTGGGGCATGACGGATTTTCTGCTGAACGCCGGCACCAGCACTCTCTTGGGAGTCGGCACCCTGCCCGAAGGCGAAGGCTGGAGTGTGACAGCAGGCTCACCGGAACCGTTTTGGCTGAAGGACGAGGCGCTAAGCGGCACGGGATTTGAGGTCAAAGGCGCCCATGTCATTGATCCTCGCACCGCCAGGCGGGTGGACATCAGCCGGGTGATCCGCTGGGCCGTGGCCCCCAACGCCACTTTGGCTGACGCCCTGTCCACGGCCTTCATGGTCATGACCCGCAAGGAAATCGCCCAATTTCTGAAATCGTACCCGACGGTGCGGGCGATTTTCCATGAAGGCTGATTCGGCCGGCCGCGCGTCGGAAGGCTTGCCTGATGGGAGGCTTTATGTCACGGATTCGTAACACGAAAGACCGTTGTCCGTCCGTATTCACCCCATACCGTAAAATTACATGCATACTGTATTGGTTGTTGATGACGAGACGGACATCCTGGAGTTGATCACATTCAATCTCCAGAGACAGGGCTTGACGGTCCTGACGGCGGAGAATGGGATCGAAGCGGTGCGGATCGCCAAGGATAAGACCCCGGATATGATCGTGCTCGACCTCATGTTGCCGGGCAAGGACGGGTTCACGGTTTACAAGGAACTGCGTGCCGATCCCCGCACCAGCAGCATTCCGATTCTCATGCTCACCGCGAAGGGCGAGCTGAATGACCGCATCGCAGGTCTTGAACTCGGAGCGGACGATTACGTCACCAAGCCGTTCAGTCCCAAGGAACTGGTGCTGCGCGTCAAAGCTCTGCTGAAGCGTTCCAAAAAAATCACGGTGGATTCCAGCCTGCGGATCGGGAATTTCCATTTGGAGCGCAATTCCCTGAAACTCTTCCTCGCCGGTCAGCCCGTGGACCTCACGGCCACGGAATTTAAATTACTGCGGCTGCTCGTCGAAGCCAATGGGGAAGTCCAGGAACGTGATTTGTTGTTGAGGGAGGTTTGGGGTTATTCGGACACCACCCTCACCCGCACCTTGGACACCCACGTCAAACGTCTGCGGGAAAAGTTGGGGGAATTCGCCGATTGCATCCAGACGGTGCGCGGCGTCGGATATCGGTTCAGCCCTGTTCCAGTGGAAAACAGGGTCTGATATGGCCATGTCCCTCACGGTTTCCATTCTCACAGTATCCTGCGTCCTCCTGGGGACAGCGGCTCTTTGGTTTTACATCCGCCTCAAACAGGCCGGAGTTCCTTTGGCCGACTCCGCCACCGTCCTCAGCCAGCGCAATGACGTGCTGGAAAGCGTGCTCGAAGGTCTGGGGGACTGTTGTCTGCTGGTGAACGAGAAAAAGGAAATCGTCTTTGCCAATCATGAGACCAACGACCTGTTCCACATCAGCGGTCAGTTGAATGGGAAGCCTCTGGCCGAGCTGATCCATGATCCGCCGATCCTCGCCTTCGTTTCCCGGGTGGCTCAGGGAAAGCGCTGGCAGGAAGAGGAATTCCGCCTCCCCCTCCTGCGCGATGCCGTGCTGGAGGAACGTTATCTGGTGGTCAGCGCGGCTCCGGTCAGGTTATTCGGTCAGGATGGGCCGGACCACCTGCGCGTCGTCATCCGGGATGAAACGGACCGCCATGAAACTGAACAAATCCGCAAGGATTTCGTGGCCAATGCGTCGCATGAACTCCGGACGCCTCTTTCCATCATCAATGGCTACCTGGAAAACCTGTTGGACGGTGTCATTGACGATCCCGTGATGACCGCCAAAAGCCTGCAGACCATGCAGAAACATGGCGAGCGCATTGCCCGCATCGTGGAGGATATGCTGACGCTTTCGAAATTCGAATCCGCTTCAGAGGGTGGCACCGCCGGCCTGCGCCAATCGTCCTTTTCCTGCCGCGAATGCATGGAGGATGTCATCGACAGGTTGGGACCCAAAATCGAAGAAAAAAAGGCACGGGTGGAACTGCAGTTTCCTGCGGATGGCAGCGACGTGATAGACGCGGACCGCTTTTATTGGGACCAGATTTTCTTCAACCTGATCGAAAATGCCCTCAAGGAAAACCAAGCGGATGGCAGACTGATCCTGACCATCAGTTTCAACCGGACCAAAGGGGAGGCTGTCATCTGCATCCGCGATAATGGGGTCGGCATTCCCCGGGCTGATCTGCCCTTTATCTTCAAGCGCTTCTACCGCGTCGCCAAACATCACAGCCAAACCATCAAAGGAACTGGTCTGGGCCTCTCCATTGTCCGCCGTGCGATCGAATCCCACGGCGGCACTATCACGGTGGACAGCACTCTCGGGGTCGAGACGGTCTTCACGATCCGCCTCCCGGATCTCACTGAAGCCGAGCGCGCCGCGATTGAAGAGTGAGTCAGGGCTGGGTTTGAAGGCCGGAGCAGGAAGGGCCAAAGTCAGCCACCTGATTACAGCCCTTGTTCGCGGCTGACGCTGCGGAGGTGGATAGTTTTTTGTTTGAGGTCGTGCACGGCCCGGATGTAGCGCACGGTGCGGCTTTTGGCACGCATCAGGATGGTGTGGGTGATGGCTTTATGGCCAACCAGCTTTACGCCGGGAACAAGGGAGCTGTCACTAATGCCCGTGGCGCAGAAGAGGGCGCTGGTGGATTGCACGAGGTCGGCACAGGTGAAGACTCGGTCGAGTTCAGTCTCGCCACCGGCCAGAATCTCCGCGAGTTCGGCGTCGTCGCGTGGGGCCATGCGGAGCAGCATTTCGCCACCGAGGGCGCGCAGGGCGGCCGCAGTAAGAACGCCTTCCGGCGAGCCGCCAATGCCAACATATAAATCCACGCCGCTGTCCGGCAGGGACGGGGCAACGGCGGCGGCGATATCACCATCCGTGATCAGCCGGAGGGCGGCCCCGGACGTGCGGATGGCGTTGATGAACTCGTTGTGGCGCGGGCGGTTCATGGTGACGATGACCAGCTCCTGAACGCGTTTGTCGAGAGCTTCGGCCAGGCGGGGCAGCATGGAGCCGATTGGCTCGTCAAGGGACAGCGGCTTCATGCCATGCTCCACAGCCTCCACCACGGCCGGGCCGAAAGCCAGCTTGTGTGCGTAGAAGCTGGGCAGGTTCCGCATGTTATGACCATCTGACTTAACCTCACTGCCGGCCATGACGGAAATCGAGTTGGGCAGGCCGCTGGCGATGTTGCTGGTGCCGTCGATGGGGTCGAGCGCGATGTCGAAGCGGGGACTGCCGGGCAGCCAGGTGCCAAGTTTTTCACCTAGGAAAATGCCGGGGGCATTGTCCTTGATTCCTTCGCCAATGACCACGGAGCCGCAGATGTTGACGTTGTCGAAGACGCCGTAGATGGCATCGCAGGCCGCGGCATCAGCCAGTTCCTTTTCGCCGCGTCCGAGCCAATGCACGGAGTTCAGGGCGGCGTTTTCGGTGGCCCGGACGAATTCAAATTCGATGGTGCGTTCGGTGTCTGACATGGGAAGT
>JAYUWQ010000556.1:0-3890 GCA_043753485.1 bacterium | reverse complement strand
GGCGGCGAGGGCCAGGGTATAGAGGGCGATGGCGGTATCGCCGGCGCCGGAGACGTCGAAGACCTCGCGGGCCCGGGTGGGCGTGTGGTACGGGGTTTTCAGTTTTTCGAGGAGGGCCATGCCGTGTTCGCCGAGAGTGATGAGAAGCTGTTGAGCGTCCCATTTTTCCCACAATTTTTGGCCGAGGGCGGGGAGCTGTTGCAGCAGGGTGGCCAGAGGGACATCGCCCGGATCGGGAATTCCGGCGGCTTCAAAGGCCTCTTTTCGGTTCGGCTTCACGGTGGTGGCCTGGTGCCAGCGGAGCGGGTTGCCGGGGTTGGGATCGACCGTCACCGGGATGCCGCGGGCGGTGACACGTTGGGTGATGGCATCCACCAGTTCCTGGGTGAGGAAACCTTTGGCGTAGTCTTCGATAATCACCGCATCCACTTCCGGCAGTTTTTCATCCAGCCAGGCAAGGGCGCGGGCGACGAGGGCTGGGGAGGGGGGCTTGATGGTCTCGCGGTCGATCCTTGCCACTTGCTGGCCACGGGCGACCACGCGGGTTTTGACGATGGTTTCGTGCTCCTCGCTGGCCAACAGACCGGAAGTGTCGATGCCGTGCCCGGTCAGCAGATCGTGCAACTGGGCCGTCGACGGTCCGGTGCCGGTGACGCCCAGGACGTGGACTTTACCGGCGAAGGGGGCGAGATTGCGTGCCACATTCGCCGCCCCCCCAGGGTAGGCGTCCTCACGGGTGACGTGCACCACCGGCACCGGGGCTTCCGGGGAAATGCGGCTCACATTGCCGCGGATAAAGCGGTCCAGCATCACATCGCCTACCACCAGCACCCGGCGGGTGCGGCAGGCGGCGAGGATGGCGGGCAGGGAGTCGCGTTGCATGGTGCGGCGTTACGGTCCGCGCCCCGGAGGCGCAACTGGAATCCCACCGGCTCCCCCGCATGGGCGGTGGACCGCGTCCCCTTGAACCGTGTAGCATCCTGAAAGAACCCCTGTCCCGGGCTCTTACCCATGATTAGAAATGCTCTCACGCCTCCTCCGTCCCCGCTCCCAGAAAATCGCGGCCATCATTCTTTTTGCGCTTTTTGCCGCCGCCCTCACGGCCGCCTTCGTCAAATTTCCCCAGGGCGCCCCTCTGCCGCCCTTCCTGATTCTCTCCGGGAAATTCCACCCCTTGATCCTGCATTTGCCCATCGGCATGCTTGTCGGAGCCGTGCTGCTGGAATGCTTCACCGGCCCCCTGCGGCGTCACGATGCCGCCGTCACCCTCCTGCTCTGGCTGGGATTCGTCTCCAGCATGAAGGCCGTGCTGGCTGGTTATTTTCTGGCGCAGCCCGGCGGTTACCCGCAGGATGTGCTGCAATGGCACCTGTGGTCCGGCATTTCGGTGCCTGTCCTGACTTTCATCACTCTCCTCACCAAACTTCACCACCAACAAAAATCACCTCTCATGTCCTCCTCCCTTTACCGCGTCCCGCTCTTCACCACCGCGGCTGCCCTGTTTGTCGCAGGCCACTTCGGCGGCACCATGTCCCATGGCGATATCCTCAAGGACATCAAAACGTTCGTTAAAACACCGGCTGCGGCCCCCGTCGTGACAGCCGGTTCCCCGCTGACCGATCTGGTGATCTATGATGCGGTGATCGCCCCTATGATGGAGTCGAAGTGTGTGAGTTGCCACGGACTGGAGAAGCAGAAAGGAGAGCTCCAACTGCACACCCACGAGGCCATGATCAAGGCGGGTGAGAGCGAAAAACTGGCGATCATTCCCGGCAAATCCGCGCAGAGCGAGTCGGTCCTCCGCATCCTCCTCGCAGCCAGCCATGACGATCACATGCCGCCCGAAAACAAACCGCAGATCACAGCGGCTGAACTTGAGGTGCTGCAATGGTGGATCGATGCCGGAGCCAGTCCTGACCTGAAGTTGGGTGACGCCTCGGTCCCCGACAATGTCAGGGAAAAAATCTCGGCCTTGCTCGCGGCTCCTGCCATCACGGCCGGTGCCCAGGGCGAAGCAGGCGCGGCCGGTCCCGCCGGAGCTCCTGCCGCCGCTCCGGACATGGCCCCCGTGCAGGCTTTGGAAAAGGAACTGGGCGTGGCGATCCTGCCGCTGGCGCAGAATGATCCTGCGCTTTCCTTCAATTGTGTCAACGTGGCAGATAAATTCGGCGATGCCGAACTTGCCAAATTCGCCCCGGTCGCGGACCGGATGTCGGAAGTGAACCTCGGCCGCAGCAAGGTCACTGATGCCGGACTGGCCAGCCTCGCGGGTATGAAGAACCTGAAAAAACTCCATCTGCCCAACACTGCGGTGACGGATGCCGGGATCGATTCCCTGCTCGTCCTGACCAACTTGGAATACCTCAATCTTTTCAATACCAAGATCACCGATGCCGGCCTCGCCAAGCTGGAAAAGCTGCCCAATTTGAAGCGTCTGTTTGTCTGGCAGACCGGAGCCACCAAGCCTGCCGCCGAAGCCCTGCACGCCAAACTGCCCGGTCTCGTGATCAACCTCGGTTGGGACCAGGAAGTGAAGACGGTGGTCGCCGCCGCAGCGGCTCCGGCCGCTCCCACGGCACCCGCCGCGTCTGTGTCGGCTGATCCTGAAAAGGCCATTTATGAAACCCTGATCCACCCCATTTTCGCGGCCAAGTGCATCGGCTGCCACGGTGAGGAAAAATCCAAAGGCAAGCTCAAGATGCACACCTTCGCCGAACTCATGAAAAATGGCGACAGTGGCGAGGCTACGGTGGTGGCCGGCAAGGCAGGCGACAGTCTGATCATCAAGCGCGCCCTTCTCCCGCTGGAGGAAGATGAGCACATGCCCCCTTCCAACAAGGATCAGCTGTCCGAGAAGGAATTGGCGATCCTGAAATGGTGGATCGACGGCGGAGCCAAAACCGATGTGAAATTGAAGGATGCGGCCTTGCCGGAAAATCTGAAATAACCCTCCGCCGGGAGGCCTCTGCGGCCGGTCGTCCGCCTGCCCCTCCTGGTGGGGATGGCCTTGCGACGGCAGTATCAGCATGGTTGGATGTCATCTGCCCACCCCGTTCGCATGAGATTCTCCCTGGCCTCCCCTATCCACTGCCTTCTGCCGGCCCTGCTCCTCGCTTCCTGCTCCAAGTCTCCGGAAGCCGCTCCCGCCCCCTCGGCCGCAATGTCCTTGCCGGCCGAAACGATGCGGGTGCTGAAAACGGTCACGGCCGACCGGGCGGTCCGTCTGGTTTGGCTGGAACAGGAGAATTCTGACAAACCGGAGCGCCGGCTTTTTGCCTATGGTTCGGCGGACGGATTCGGGATTCGGGCTCTGCTGCCGGCCGCGGGGGACCTCGCCCGTCCCTTGCTCAGCGACGACGGGGAAAGTGTGGTCTTCACCCAATTGAAGGCACGTCCCGAGGGCGATAAAACCGCCTACAGCCCTGAAATTTTCCGCATGCCGTGGGCGGGTGGCCCGGCCCAATCCCTGGGTCCCGGCATGGCGGTGGACCTCTGGAGGAACCCTGCCGACAACACTGAATACGTTTACGCCGTGGAGCAACTGCTGCCGGGGAATCCGGCGCGGTTGACCGGGGAGAAACTGCTGCGCTTCCGCCTCGACCAGCCCGGGGAAAAGGAAATCATCTGGACGGCCACCCCTCTGGCCACCAACCAATTCCAGCTCTCCCGCGATGGGCTCCGCGCGGCGGGGCTCTTCCCGTTTCCCAAGGCGGCTCTGGCCGAACTAACCAATCAAACCCTCGCCCCGCTGGCCGCCGGAGCATGGCCTGCCCTGGCTCCGGACGACAGTTATGCTTCGGTCATGCTGGACGGTTCCCGCCGCCGCCTGCGCTTCCTCGCGCCGAATCTCGATCCGGGCTGGGAACTCACCTTCATGGGGGCGTCCGGAT
>JAYUWQ010000555.1:0-3892 GCA_043753485.1 bacterium | reverse complement strand
TTTGCCACCCTGGCCCTCGCGGAGTGTTATGGGGCGGTGGATGAGACCCTCCTCTGGCAGGGGGCGGAAAAACCGGGCCGCAGCATCGCCCAGGCCCTCGATCTGGCGATCCGCTGTGCCGGGACCTCCCAGAAGAAAAACCGCTGGGGCGGCTGGCGCTACAATCCGGATTCCACCGATGCCGACACCTCCGTGACCGGGGCCATGCTGATGGGGCTGCTGGCGGCGCGGAATGCGGGCATGGACGTGCCGGATGAAACCGTGAATGCCGCTTTGGAATATATGCGCCGCAGCACCGGCCGCGATGGATCGGTGGCTTACAGTGGCGGCATGGGCGGAATGGGGGAATCCATGAACCGCACCGCCATCGCCACCCTCGTGGCGGCGGTCAGCAAGCAGAAGGATGAACTCAAATTCCCCGCGACCCTGAAGCAGCTCACGTCTAAGCTGGAGCACCGGGAAGGCAACTATGAGGAATACTTCCGCTATTACATGGCCCAGGCGTTGTTCCAGGCGGACTATGCCTCCTGGCAGAAATGGAATGCCATGACGGTGCGCCAGCTGAATGAATCCCAGCAGGAGGATGGCAGCTTCAAAGGCAACTCCTACAGCACCGCCATGTCCCTGCTGGCCCTCGCCCTCAATTACCGTTTCCTCCCCATTTATGAACGCTGAACCCTGCTGGATGATGTGGCGGAGCCCGGCGGTGGCGGCCCTGGGGCTAGGGTTTCTCGCGCTGGGACCGGCCGCCGCCGCGGAGGATCCTGCCAAGGAACCGGACTGGCAGCGGGCGGTGCCCCGCACCCTGATCCAGCCCCATTTCAAGGAGGCCGCCGAGCTCCGCTGGCGCAATGGGGAGAGTCTGACCGGGGAGTTGACAGGACTGGAGGAGGACCGGATGATTTGGAAATCCAGCCTGTTCCAAAGTCCGCTCCGCCTCGAGGCCGGCAGGCTGGAACGGATTGATTTTGTCAGTCCCCTCGCCCGGCGGGAAAGTCTGTTCCGGGTGGTGCTGACCGATGGCAGCCACCTGTGCGGCACGCCCGAAAAAGCCGATGGCGGCAGCCTTTTCCTGCAAACCGTGCACTGCGGGCTGGTGGAGTTGCCCCAGGACCGGATCGTGGCCATGGAACGGATCGATGGTCCGGATCTGATCGCGGCCGGCCCGCAGGCCTTCCTGCAGGGCACGTCCACCAGCGGGACCGAAGTGGACGCCGTAGTCCCCTGGTTTTTTACGGCCGCCGGACAGGTGGCTTCCCCCGCTTTTGGCCGGGGCATCCGGCTGCCGCTCCGCCTCCCTGACAAATGCACGGTGGAGCTCGCCCTGCATGGTGACCGCACTCCGGCGTTCTCCCTCACCCTCGCGGCCGATGGCGCTTCCATGGCCGTGGAGACCTGGGGGGATGAACTGGTCCTGACAGATGGTGAATCCTTTGCCAGCGCCGGACGCATTTTCAAAGACGGGGCCCAGCGGGCGCAGCTCCGGCTGGCCTGGGACCGCCCCGCCGGCCGCAGTATGCTTTACAGCCGGGAGGGCAAAGTTCTTGCGGAATTGGTGGTGGAGCCGGTGGCCAAGGCCACGCCGGTCCAACGCAAGACCAAGGCGAAAATCGGCGGGGTGGTGGGAGCGCTGGGCCGGCTTTTTGGAGTGGGCGGGGAAACTGCCGCGGCGCCACCAAACCCGGCCGTTCCCGAACGCGGCATCACCTTCCAGAACAAAGGCCCAGGCATGGTGCTGGAACAGTTTCAGGCCGCCACCTGGTCCGGCCAGCCCCTGCCTGCGCTTCTGGCGGGCGGCGCCGGGATTGAAACCGTGGAGAAATCAGTCCCGGGCGAATTGACGGCCCTGACCTCCTCCACCGTGACCCTCCGGCAACCGGATGGCACGAATGTGGAATTCCCCCTCGAAACGGTGCGGGCATTCCGCTGGGGGCGGACTCCGCAGCTGGAACGCGATCCTGCCCTGACAGAACTGTGGTTTGCCGATGGGGACCTCCTGCGGGGCCGGTTGACCACGGTCAAGGACGGTCTTGCGACGCTGGAAACCCCGGTCTCCCGGGCTCCTGTGACCGCAAAAGTGGCCTCAGGCCGGGCACTGATCCTGCCGGATCCTGACAAAAATGCGGAGCCGGAGCCGCTCCGGGCGACCCTGGACCAATTGACTTCCGGGACGGTTACGCTGCACGGCAAAATCGTGCCGGAAGGGGAGGGCAGTGTGCCGCGTTTCCATCCCGTGGGCGCCGCGGAAGCGGTGACGCCGGCGGCTTCTCCCGGACTGGTCCTGACCTGGACGCCGCCGGCCGGCCAGGTGGCGGCGCGGGCGCCCGCCCTGCTGCATGTGAAAAGTCAGGAGTCCCTGCCGGTCCTGCCTATCGGTCTGGAGAGTGGATCGATCCAGCTGGCTTGGGAAACCGCGGCCCCCCGGGCCCTTGATCCCACGTTGATCCACGCGGTGCAGTTTGCCAGTCCGCAGGTGGCGGAAGGTGGATTTGACGGGCCGGGCTGGCAGTTCCTCGCCGCCGGCAAGGATGCGGCGAAGCGCGAGGGCGGCGTCATTACGCTGAACCCCGGCACCGGCGTGGGGCACGCCTACATGCTTCAGGGCTCCGAGGTGGCTTTCCGGATGTCCATGGTGTCAGGCATGGCCAGTATCCGCGTCAAATTGTTCAGCCGGGGCACCGATCGCACTTCCGCCGGGATGAATTTCCTCATCGCTGATTATGGCAGTTCCGTCTATGCCGGAGTCGAGCGCGGCGAAGGGCAGATCAGCAGCCAGCGGGATGTGCCCTCTGCGGGAGAAAACGCGGAAATCCGCTTTTCCTTCAAGGCGGACGACATGGTGGAACTGACGGTGAATGGCGTCCCGATGGGGTCGTCCAAACTGGACAAACAAGCCCGCCGCAACAGTGGCAACGGGATCATCATTGAGACCGCTTCGCTCTGGGGGAATCAGGTCCAGGCGGTGAAATTGTCGGAGTTCACCTGCAAAACGTCCCCCTTCATGGCCGCTCCTCCGGCCTTTGCCGAAGAGGCCAAACGCGAGGCCCTGCTGCTCCCCCGCCTGCGCCGGGATGATCCCCCGAAACAGGTGTTGATCGGCCGGAATGGGGATCTGTTGCGGGGTGAGATCGAGGCCATCACCAGCACCCATCTCGGATTCCGCTCCGGTCTGGAACACTTCAAAGTGCCGATGGACCGCGTCGCGGCGGCCGTCTGGGTCAAAAAACCGGTGGTTCCTGACAAAGAGAAAAAACCTGCGAAGGAGACCCCGGCGCCCCCGGCGGAAGCGGGACTGCAATGGCTGGACCTGACCAATGGCGGCCGCCTCGCCCTGCGGGTCGAATCGTGGAATGCCAAAGAAGTGGCCGGCACCCATCCCACTCTCGGCGCCCTGCACATTCCCCTCGACCTGCTGGCGGGTTTCCGCATGGAGGCTCCGCCGGTCAGTATCGGTCAGGCGGCCCTGGCCGATTGGACCTTGGAAACCACCCCGGATCCGGTCCTGCCGGAAGCGGGCGGAGGCGATTCCGCCCTCGCAGGCAAGGCGGCGGAAGACTTCAAACTGCCCCTGCTGGAAGGCGGCGATTTCGTCCTCAAGGCCCAGTCGGGCAAGGTGGTGGTGCTCGACTTCTGGGCCACCTGGTGCGGCCCGTGTGTGAAATCACTGCCCGGCCTGGTCGAAGCCATGGCCGGTTTCCCGGCCGATCAGGTCACCTTTTTGGCGGTCAATCAGGGGGAAACCCCGGAGCAGGTGAAACGTTTTCTGGAAGCCCGTCACCTTGCCATGCCCGTAGCCATGGACGCCGACCAGGCCGTGGCCCGGAAATACGCCGTCGAAGGAATCCCGCATACCGTCGTGATCGGTCCTGACAAAAAAGTCGCTTTTGTGAAA
>JAYUWQ010000554.1:0-1606 GCA_043753485.1 bacterium | reverse complement strand
TATTTCTCGATGGCCAGTCGGGTCGAGGGATCATCCCATGAAAGCGGCAGATAAACGATGCTGGCAGGCACCGCCATGTCCGCAATATCGGTCAGGGCGTCCTCGGCATCGCGCAGCAAGGCGAGCACGGCGGCGCAGGAGATGGTGCGTTGATCGAAGCGAACCTGGAGCGAGCGGATACCGGGGGTGAACTCCAGCAGGCCAGGTTGGCGGTGGGCCTCCAGCCATGTCATGAGCGCATGGACGCGGAAACGCAGGTTGATATCCAGCACCATGGGGCCATATTCCACCAATACCGCACGATCGCCGCTTTGCCGGTAAACCACCGCGGGCCGGTCGCCTGAGGCGGGCAGGCTGCCTAGCAGCGGGGAGATCGGCTGAAGGATCGGTTTGGCCATGAAGGGCTGCCCGGGGCCCAGGGTGCGGATAGCCTGCGATTGTTGTTGTTCCAACAATACCGCCTCACTGGCACCGACACATTGGAAGCGGATGCGGTCGCCCGGCTTGAGCTGGCCCATCATCCAAAGATCCGCCGAAATGATGGTGGCCGGGCAGACAAAACCGCCGAGTGATGGACCGTCCGGTCCGAGAATGACGGGCATGTCGCCGGTGAAATCCACCGCGCCGATGCTGTAGGCGTTGTCGTGGAGATTGCTGGGATGCAGTCCGGCTTCGCCGCCGTCCTCGCGGGCCCATTTGGGTTTGGGGCCTATCAGCCTAACGCCGGTGCGGGCGGAGTTGTAGTGCACTTCCCAAGCCGTATCGAAGAACATGACGATGTCCTCCTCCGTGAAAAAATCCGGTGAACCATGCGGACCATAAAGCACCCGGCAGGTCCAGTCGTGGGTAAGGGGCGGCTGGTGGAGTTCGGGCAGGGAAAAGCTGCATCCCTTCAGGATCGATTCTGTCAGGTGGATGACATCACCGGGCAGCAGACGACGTCCGCCATGGCCGCCAAATTTCCCCAAAGCAAAGGTGGTTTTGCTTCCCAGATAACGCGGCACATCAAGCCCGCCGGCGATGAGCAGGGCGGCCCGCTGTCCGGGGCCGTTGATGGATTTCATCTTCAATACCTGACCGGCATTCATGCTGATTACCGTATAACGCCCGACTGGTTTTCCATCAAGAGTCGCCTGCATGTCCGCGCCAGTGAGGCAAATGCGGGTAGGGCAGTTGAATCTTAAAGTGGGTCCGGCGGCCGTGATTTCCAGCCCGGCCTCGCCTTCGTCATTGCCAAGGAGTTGATTGCCCAGGCGGAAATTCAGCGGGTCCATGGGTCCCGATGGTGGGACGCCGACATGCCAATAACCAACGCGGCCGGGTTCATCAACCACCAGTGCTTCGAGGCCTCCGTCTAAAACATCAAAGGTCCACGGCTGCCATGCGAAGGTGGAGAGGAAACGGGTGGTGATGATGCCCGTGGCGAAGGCTTCGCCCTCCAGAATGGCTTTCAGATAGCTGAGATTGGTTTCGATCCCATGCACCGAGGACGCGGCTAGGGCGCGGCGGAGTTTGGCGAGAGTCGCAGCCCGGTCCGGTCCGGTGGCGATCAGCTTGGCCAGCATCGGATCGTAGTAGGCGGTCACTTCGCTGCCGCGTTCCACCC
>JAYUWQ010000553.1:0-3897 GCA_043753485.1 bacterium | reverse complement strand
ATCATCACCAACACCGTGGTCACCTACGACACCATCATCTCGGTGGACAATCCGGAGCAGAAACTCTTCCCGGGCATGACCGCCGATGTGTCGGTGCTGGTGGCGCAGCGCAAGGACGTGTTAAAAATCCCCAACACCGCGCTGCGCTTCAGCCCTCCCGAAGGCACCAAATACTCCCGCAAGGCTCCTGACAAAATTGAACGCAACGAGCGGTTGGTTTACACGCTGGAGGCCGATGGTCAGACCTTGGGGCCGGTGGTGGTGAAGGTGGGCATCACCGACAATGTGGACACCGAAGTCCTGAGCGGCCTGCCAGCGGAGGCCAGTGTCATCACGGCTTCCATTCCGGCGCCGAAAAAAGGTCTGTTCAGCGGTTCCTCCGACAAATGAGCACCCCCATCATCCAACTCGCCGCCACCGCCCGCGTGTATCGTGCGGACGGGGTGGAAGTCCATGCGGTGCGCCGGGTGAGCCTGGAAATCCAGCAGGGGGAATTCGTCGCCATCATGGGCAGCAGCGGGTCCGGCAAATCCACCCTGATGAACATCCTGGGCTGTCTGGACCGCCCCACCGCTGGAGAATATTTTCTGGATGGGGTCAGCGTTTCCACGCTCAGCCGCAGTCAGTTGGCGACACTGCGGAACCGGAAGCTGGGGTTTGTGTTTCAGAATTTCAATCTGCTCGCCCGTACCACCGCACTGGAGAATGTGGAACTGCCGATGTTTTACCGGAAGCCGCTGGTGGCCCTGAGCAGCCAGCGGCGCCGTGCCGTGGAGGCACTGCAACGGGTCGGGCTCGGCGACCGTCTCGGGCACCGGCCCAGCCAGCTTTCCGGCGGCCAGCAGCAGCGTATCGCCATTGCCCGGGCTCTCGTCAACGAGCCCGAATTGGTCCTCGCCGACGAACCCACCGGCAATCTGGATACCCGCACCAGCATCGACATCATGGGCCTCTTTCAGGAACTCAATGACTCCGGCATCACCATCGTGATGGTCACCCATGAACTGGATATCGCCTCCTACTGCAAACGCATTATCGTGATGCGCGATGGCCTGGTCATCAGCGACTCCCCCAACCCGGAGCGCCGCCAGGCCGGTCCGGAGCGGGCCAAGCTCAACGAAGCGGAGCAAAAAGCCAAACTGGACTAACTCATGATTGCTCTTTTCCAGGCCCTCCTGCTGCGCCCCCTCCTCACCGCCATGATTGCCCTGCGGGCGCTGCGGAGGAACAAGCTGCGGTCCATCCTCACCGCGCTGGGCATCATCATCGGCGTGGCTTCGGTGGTGGCCATGGTGGCGGTGGGGAATGGGGCACAGAGCAAAATTCAGGGCGAAGTCTCCGCCCTCGGTCAGAACCTCCTGCTGGTCTTCGCCGGCAATAAACGATCCGCCGGGGTCAATTCCGGACTGGGCAGCGCCGCCAGCATCACCCTGCAGGACGCCGAAGCCGTGAAGAATGAGGTCCGCGACATTGTCGCCATGAGCCCCGAGGTCTGGACCAATGCCCAGGCCATCGCCAGCGGGCGCAACTGGTCCACCACCATCTCCGGGGTGGCTCCGGACTACCTTGGGGTGCGCGACTGGCCGGTTTCCGCTGGTGCCATGTTCACCGACCGCGAAGTGCGCAGCGCCGCCAAAGTGGCTGTGATCGGCAGTAAAACGGCCAACGAACTTTTCGGTGCGATCAATCCCATCGGCCAAACTGTCCGCATCAACAACATTCCCTTCGTTATCACCGGCCAACTCAGCAGCAAAGGCGCCGGTCTCGGGAACAACAATCAGGACGACCGCATCGTGCTGCCCTACACCACGGTCATGAAACGCCTGACCGGGGAAAAATCCGTCAAGCTTCTCAACATCAAGATCAACGATGCCAGCCGCATGGAGACCGCCCAGCAGCAGATCACGGCCCTGTTGCGCCAGCGCCACCGCACCCCTGCCGGCGAAGGCAATGACTTCAATATTCTCAACCAAAAGGAAATTGCCGACAAGGTGGCCAATATCTCGGGCATCATCACCATGATGCTGGGGGCCATCGCCGGCATGTCCCTGCTGGTTGGCGGCATCGGAATCATGAACATCATGCTGGTCAGCGTCACCGAACGCACCCGCGAGATCGGCATCCGCATGGCGGTGGGGGCCCAGGGGAGCGACATTCTCCTGCAATTCCTCATCGAAGCCATCACCCTCAGCTTGCTCGGGGGCGGTCTGGGGGTTCTCGCCGGATTCGGGATCGCCCGCGGCATAGGAAACGTCGCCGACTTCCAGCCGGTGGTGACGGCCGGTTCGGTGATCCTGGCCTTTTCGGTCAGCTTCGCGATTGGCGTCTTCTTTGGTTTCTACCCTGCGCGCAAAGCGGCCAAACTGGACCCCATCGACGCCCTGCGCTACGAGTAGCCTGGAACGATGACAAACTCAAGATTTAAGTCAGGATCTGTTTTTCAAAGCGGGTTTTCCAGACTCCGGTGAGGCGGGTGTTGAGCCCGCTTTGTTTAGCTCCTTGCGAAGGAGGGCAATTCACCCACTTGGTGAGGGGGGAACTTTGACGGGACAGGAACGCCGCAGTCCGCAAAACCGGAACTCCTGCCAGAGCTTAAAGAGTTCCGCGTTTTTTGATGCCGACGTAGAGATTGCCGAGGGCGATCGGGAGTTCCGCGGCGGGGGAATCGACGGTGAGGATGCCGCCGCGATGCAGTTTTTCGAGCAGTTGGCGGCGTTGGTCGAGATACTGCTGAATGGCGCCGAAACGGACCGCGGAAGGGAGATCAGTGACCGGAAGCCGGGCCTGCGCGGCAACTTCCTTTTCGCGCAGGCTGGCTACCACCACGAGGTGTTTGCGCCGCATCAGGGCCAGCGGGGCGGTGAAATGCGACTCGTCCTCGCTGCGGAGATTGGTGGCGATGACGACGAGGGCGCGGCGGGACCAGCGGGCCAGCAGGGATTCGGCCGCTTCACTGAAGTCACCGGGGGAACTGCCAGGTTGATAGTCGTAGAGGTGATTCAGAATCGCGGGCATGGCGTGCGGGCCTTTGACCGGCGGCAGCCAGCGCGGCGGATCGCTGCCGAAGGACATCACGCCGACGCTGTCGCCCTGACGGAGGGCGATGAAGCTGAGGAGGAGCAGGGCATTGAGGCTATGGTCGAATTGTGTCAGGTCGCCGTCCATGGCGCGGAGACGGCGGCCGCAGTCCACCATGAGAATGAGGGTTTGATTGCGCTGCTCCTCATATTCCCGGCTGGTGATGCTCAGGCGGCGGGCGGTGGTTTTCCAATCGATGTGGGACAGGGGATCACCATCCTGATAGTCGCGGAGCTGGCGGAACTCGCGGCTCTGGCCGGGGCGGTTGAGCTGGCGGATACCCATTTGCGCCTGACTGTTCACCATGGATAGCAGGGCAAAGCGGACGACCGGTTCGTAGTTGGGATAGATCCGGGTGGAGACAGGCGTCCCGGCCAGGTAGCGGCGGTTCCAGAATCCAAGGCGGGAACGTTGTTCAATATGGACCTGACCAAACTCTGCAGGCCCGCGTTCCACTGGCTGCACCCGCACCGCGAAGGTGATGAATCCACCCGCCGGGACGAGGCCGGACCACGGAAAATCGGCGGTCTCCAGGGCCATGGGCAAGGTGTCCCACAGACGGACCCTGGACGGAATCCTGCCTGAATGGTGCAGGGTCAGCGGCACCTCCAGCGGCACCCCGAGTGCCATGCGGCCTGGCACGTCGCGCGTCACCTTGAGGCGTTGGGTGCTTCTCAAATTCAAGGCATCCGCCAAGGCCACGATGGCCAGGAGGATGCCGGCGATGATCCACCACAGCACCAGTCCCGGCCAGAGACTCACCACCACGCCCAGCACCAGCCAGCCAGTGAGGGCGAGCAGGAGAGTGCGGGCGGGAAG
>JAYUWQ010000552.1:0-1607 GCA_043753485.1 bacterium | reverse complement strand
GCGGCCAGTTGCTGCTCTTCGGTCAGGCTGGACCAATTGTTGCGGCCCAGCGCCCGGAGGAGTTGGAGTTGCAGTGGGCTGTTGTCCGGGTGGGTCCGGGCGACCGCGAGCAGACTGGTGAGGCTGGCCCAGGGCCGGGTTTCGTTGAGGGCTTTTTGAGTCCACAGATCCACCGGCTGACGCTCAATCACGCTACGGGCGGCAAAACGGATGAAACGGTCAGGATGATCCAGGTGCGGCCAGACTTTGTCCACCACCAGCGGGGAGGGCGGGGCGAGCTGGAGGGTTTCGATTTCCGTGCGCAATTTTAATTCCGGGGCAGGGGCCGCGCCAGGGGCGGGGCTGGTGTCGCCGCCACCGGTCCATGTCATGCGGTAGAGTCCGCTTTGGTTGCCGCGGCCGCCGACGAGGAAATACATCGCGCCATCCGCCGGACGGATCACCATGTCAGTCAGGGAGAGCGGCTTGCCGGAGACAAATTCCTCCTTCACCCCGGTATAGCTGGCACCATCCGGCGTGAGGTGGATGGCATACATGGTGCCATAGGTCCAGTCCATGATGTAGAGCGCATTCTGGTATTTGGCGGGGAATTTCGCGCCGTAACCGAACTGGACCCCGGTGGGGCTGCCGGGGCCGATGTTGAGCACGGGCGGCACGCTGTCAGGGTAGTATGCGGGGAATTTCCCGGAGCCGTTCCGGAAGCCGAAGTCCGCTCCGGGAACGGAGTGACAAACGCGGGTGGGGCGGTACCACGGCAGGCCGATGTCCCATTCCATGTCACTGTCATAACCGAAAAGCTGGCCGTCCTTGTTGAAGGCGATGTCGTAGGCGTTGCGGAAACCCATGCTGACGAGTTCCCATGACTTGCCGTCGAAGTCGGTTTTGGCGACCCAGCCGGCGGGGGCCATGATGTGGGGGTCGTGGCCGCCGGCATCGGTCATGCGGGTGATGAGTTGGTCCTCTCCCCACATTTTCGGTACGCGGGAGGTCTCGGGATCGGGGATTTTGGTGAAGTTCCCAGCCACGACGTAGAGGCTTTTCCCATCCGGCCCCAATACAATGGCATGCGGGCCGTGCTCGCCGCCGCCGTCCATCTTCCGCATGAGGACTTCCTCGTCGAATTGATCATCGCCATTGGTATCGCGCAGCCGGAAGAGGCCGCCTCCGTCGCCGTTGCGCATCAGATAGAGCGCATTGTTGGCATAGAGCAGGCCCTGGGCTTTGCCGGTTTTGGTGGGGAGGAGCTGCACGTCGGGCTCGGCCCCGTCCTTCAGGGTGATGCGGTAGATGCCGCCTTCCTGGTCCCCCGCGATAAAACGTTGTTTGTCGTCGATCGTCAGGCTGACCCACGATCCCTGGGTGGATTTGGGGACGTTGTAGATGACTTCGGCTTTGAAACCCGGGAGCACTTTCAAGTCCTCGGCCGCCAGCACGGCCCCGCCGCCGCTGGCAAACACATTGCCCCAGGGCGCGGCTCCCAGCTTGGCGATGGACGTGGCAGTGGTCCAGCTGCTGTCATTGAATCCGGGCTGCTCCCAGCCCTTGACCAGCTTGGGGGAAAGTTTCCAGGCGGCCCCGGTTTCGGCCAGCACGGCGCTGCCTTTTTT
>JAYUWQ010000551.1:0-10399 GCA_043753485.1 bacterium | reverse complement strand
TCGACCAGGGCGTCTCCGCGCTCCTCACCGATCTGTCGGAACGGGGCCTGCTCGACACCACCCTGGTCTTGCTGCTGGGTGAGTTCGGACGCACACCGAAAATCAATCCCGGAGGCGGCCGTGACCACTGGCCCCACGCCATGTCCGTGCTGATGGCCGGGGCCGGCATCCCGGGCGGTCAGATCATCGGGGCCACCGATGCCAAGGGTTATTATGCCTCGGACAACGTCTACCGGCCGGAGGATTTTGCGGCTTCCATTTACACCAAGATGGGAATCAATCCCAACCAGACTCTGGAAACCACCGCAGGCCGTCCGGTTCATCTGGTGAACGATGGCCGGTTGATCAAGGAACTGTTTGTCTAGCCGATGCGTTCCATTTGTTTGATCGGGATTCTGTTTGGGGTGTCCATGCTGTCTTCGGACGGAGCGGGGCCCGTGCTCACCCACATGCACCCGGCCGGAGTCACGCCGGGGACCACGACGACGGTGAAGTTGTCGGGGAAATTCGACCCGTGGCCTTGTCAGATCTGGACCGCGGGGCCCGGCATTGTTTTTACCGCAGGCAAGGAAGCCCGCAGCTTTGACGTGACCGTGGCGCCGGAGGTTCCCGCCGGGCCTTACCTGATCCGGGCTTTCAATGGGGAGGAGGTTTCCGCTCCCATCGCGATGGTGGTGGACAGCGCGCCCCAAACCCTGGATGCCGAACCTAACGACGATTTCCGTGCTCCTCAGGAGTTGCCCGTGGCCACGGCCACCATCAATGGAAAACATGAGAAGGGCGGCGATGTGGATTCCTTTGCCGTCAATCTGAAGCAAGGGCAGGTGATGGTGGCGTGGGTAGAGGCCTATCTCCTTGCTGCAGGATTTGACGCCATGCTGCGGATCGTGAACGAGGGCGGCGGGACCCTCGCCTTCAATCACGACCACACCACGATGGACCCCTTCCTCGTTTTCACCGCACCGGAGGATGGCCGCTACATCGTGCAAACCATGGGGCACAAGTATCCTGCTTCCTCCGACATCAATTTCGCGGGAGGGGACGATTGCGTTTACCGCCTGCATCTATCCACCGGGCCGGTGGTCCGGAACACCTGGCCTCTGGCGGTACAACGCGGGGAAAAGCGTTCGGTCACGCTCGACGGCTGGAATCTGACGGCTCCCATGACGGAGATCGGAGAATCGGTCTCCCGGGCCTTTCCGGTGACTTTCAGTGATGTCAATGAAATCAGCGAAATGCCCGAAGCCCAGACTCTGATCGTGCCGTCAGCCGTGAGTGGACGGATTGAGGCTCCAGGCAGTGAGGATCGCTATCAATTCACCGCAACCAAGGATGCCAGGCTGGAACTCAGCGTCAGCGGCCCGCGTTATGGCTCGGAGATTGATGCCTGGCTCAAGGTCCGCGACTCTGAGGGCAAAGAACTTGCCACCAACGACGATGAGGGCGGGTCGACGGAAGCACGCTTGAGCTGGGCGGTTCCGGTGGACGGCATTTACACCGCCGCCGTGGGAGATCTCACCCAGCGCGGCGGCCGGGATTTCTACTATCGTCTGCTCATTGCCCCTGCCGTTCCTGCGGTCAGCGGGGCGACCGCCAGCCATTCGGCCAAGGTTGAAGCCGGTAAAGCTGCCGACCTGAAGGTCGCGGTCACCCTGACCAACGGCTTTGCCGCCAAGCTCAAACTCGCCGCCAAAAACCTGCCAGCCGGAGTGACCGCGGAAGAAAAGGAGGTTCCGGAGAAAGGCGGAGAAATGGTGCTTTCCCTGACCGCCGCCGCCTCGGCCCCGGTTGCCTCCCAGCCCTTTCAGTTGGTGCTCCGCGAGGTCGAAGGCGGCAAGGAATATCAAGTCCAGTTTTCGATGGTTTCGGTTTCGGAAAACAATGGCGTTCCCCAAGGATACCGGCAATTGCTGATCAACTCCACCGACCAACTTTGGCTGACCGTTGCCGCTCCGCCGCCGGCTCCTCCAGCGCCTGCGGCAGATCCCGTTCCCGCAGCCAAGTGAAGTGACTGCGCTTGATTTGCCGGGAGTTGACTTGAATGGGGTCTTCACGGCGAAGGAAGCGTCACTTCGATCAGAATGGCCCGGTGGTCGGAAAATAACGCTTCATCGAGCACGCTGTATTTCAGGACTTTCAGCGCTGTGGAAGGGCGGAAGACGGCGAAGTCGATTTCCCTGTCAGGCTGGGGGGACGGAATCGTGGCGGCAGGTCCCTGTTTCACGGGAACTGCCCAGCCAGCCGTGGTGAGGGCCGTCATCACGTCGTCCCCGCGCACCGCATTGAAATCGCCGGCGAGGAGCACCGGTCCCGGTCCTTCGGCCAGAGCTTTCAGCAGGGCCTGCGCCTGGTTGAGGCGGGCGGCCCCTTTGGCGAAATCCAAGTGGGTATTCGCCACCGTCAGGGTCCCGCCGAAGGCCGGCACTTTCACCGTTTGACCCACGCGCGGTTCGCCGCCGGGTGGCAGAATGATCCCTTTGGATTCCAAGGGCGCTGATTTTGTCAGGAAGCAGATCCCGTATTCCCCGCCATCATAATCCATCGCCTTCTGAAAGGTGGCGGTCATGCCCGTCAGGCGGGCCAATTCCGCGACCTGATCCACCTTGCCGGTGCGACCGCAGTTCCGGTCCACCTCCTGCAGGGCCACGGCATCCGGCTGTTGGGCTTTGAGGAATCCGGCGATCCGGCCGAGGTCCAGTTTCCGGTCCATGCCCTCGCCGTGGTGAATGTTATACGAAACGAGCCGGAAGGTCTCCCCGGCGGGAGCAGCAGAAGGAGATGTCAGCATGGCAAGCAAGGCAAGGAGGGCTGGAGTGATGAGGAAGGAAGACCAGTTGGAGCGGAGGAAGGAGGCGCGATTCATGTATTCCCATGAACGGAGGCTGGAGATGCCTTCATGCATGGGAAACTCAAGGCACGGGCTATTCAACATCCAAGGCAGTCCGTAACTTCAGGCCGGGGATGGCTTCAAAATGCCGGTCCGGCGAGATCAGCACCGCTCCCACATGCATGGCGCAACGGGCGATGATGATGTCTGTCAGCGGACGATGACCGCCGGTGGCGCGGTCGAGTGACCATGCCAGTTCGGCGATCTGCTGCCACATTCTGGCGGTGGTGGGGACCTCCGGGACAATGTTGAAAAAGGCGTTCATCTCTGCTTTGAGGCGGGCGTTTCTGAAACCGCGGATGACCTCGCCGCGCACGATGCCGCAGTTGAATAACAGGCCATTGGCGAGCCAGGGCATCAGTTCCTGACGGATATCATGTCCGGCGCGGAGGCGGTCGATGTAAATCGCCGAATCCACGAGGATGGGATCGCTCAGGCCTTGCATCAGAGGGACTCCTTTCCACTGCGCACCGCCCGCCGCGCGGCCAGGACATCATAAGTGGGATCGATTGCATCCTCCAGCATCGCGGAAGTCCAGGGGTTGGCCTTGATGTGGTGCATCACCGCCAGCCTCTCTCCTTCCGTGAGCGCCCAGTCGATGGCTTCCTTCCGGGTCTTGAATCCCATGGACGCCATGATGCTTTCCAGCTTGGTGTCGTCGAGTTCGATTGTGGTTTTCATGATATGGGCATACTTACGGCCATTCGACCCATACGCAATGATTTTAACTTCGGCAACGCCGGGGCGGGGTGGAAGCTTAGGACAGCCGGCCGTGACCCAAGGGAGTGAATTTCCGCTGATGGAAGATGAGGGTCAGCTTCCCTGCGGCTGATCCAGAAGGTTCTCCGGCAACCATGGCTTGAATTCCGGGGGCAGGGGAGCCTCGCAGGCGAGGCGTTGGCCGGTGACGGGGTGGGTCAGGGTCAGCTTCCACGCGTGGAGCATGAGGCGTGGGGCGTGGGTTTGTTTGGTTTTGCGCGAATAGGTCGGATCACCCAGCAGGGGGTGGCCGAGGTGTTTCAGGTGGACCCGGATTTGATGGGTGCGGCCGGTGTGGAGGGTGCACTTGACGAGGGCATCGCCGGTCAGGGTGTAGAGGACTTCGTAGTCGGTGTGCGCCCATTTGCCGGCGGGGGCGGGGAGGACGGCCATTTTGAGGCGGTCGTGTGGATCGCGCCCGAGGTGGGTTTGGATGGTGCCGGTGGGCGGATTGGGGGTGCCATGGGTGACGGCGAGGTAGATCTTATCGACTTCGCGGCCGGCGAACTGGGCGCTGAGGTGCTGATGGGCGATATCATTTCTAGCCACCACGAGGCAGCCGCTGGTTTCTTTGTCGAGCCGGTGCACGATGCCGGGCCGGGCCACGCCGCCAATGCTGCTGAGAGCTCCGAAGCGGTGAAGCAGGGCATTGACCACGGTGCCGTCTTCGTTGCCATGGGCGGGGTGGACGACCATGCCGCTGGCCTTGTTGAGGACGGCGAGGTGATCGTCCTCGAAGAGAATGGTGAGGGGAAGATCCTGGGGCTGGGCTTCGGCGGGGCTGTCAGGTGGAATTTCGACCGCGATTTCCTCGCCACTGGTGACTTCGTGACTGGGTTTGGCGGGGCGTCCGTTGACGGTGGCCGCTCCTTCCTTGATGAGGGCTTGGAGCCGGGCGCGGGAGAGATCCGGCAGGCAGACGCATAGAAAGCGGTCGAGGCGCTGGCCGGCTTGTTCAGGCGCTACGGTGAAGGTTTCGGGCACAGGAGAATGGGAGCAGAGTCGTGAAAAACAAAGGATGGAGCCATTTGATCCGTCATCAATGGGGTTGATCAGGCGCCCGGCAAGGAGATAGTGGCCAGTTCCGGCTGACCGCGTGACTGGTGCCCGCTGGGGCGGGCCATGCGGCCATTCCGTTTCTTTCCCTCCAACCCACATGTCTGCGCTGCTTCGCCGTCCATGGTATCGCCGGGTCTTTCCGATGATGGGTGTGAGCGGGCTGGTGGTGGTGGCGGGCGGGGCCGGGTGGTTGACGGATCAAGGCGTGAAGCGGCTGGTGGTGCCCCGGCAATATGTCGCGGAGCCATGGATGGAGGAAATCACCCGCCGGCCGGAAGGGTCAGGCTTTCAATTGAAGAAATTCACCGTGAACACCGCTGATGGGTTGGCCTTGGAAGCCATGGTGGTCACTCCCACCGCGGCGGCCGGCACCACCAAGCGTGGCCAAGTCGTCACCGCTGCCCTGAAAAAAGCGGGACTCCCGGGCCGTCCTGGCAAAACGGGAATGCGGGGCACCGTGATCCTGCTGCATGGCTTCAATGCGAGGAAGGAACACATGTTGCCTTTTGCGGAGCGCCTCTGTGCGGCGGGGTTCCGTTGTGTGCTCTACGATAGCCGGGGCCACGGGGATAGTGGTGGGGAATATGCCACCTTCGGCGCGCGGGAGACAGAGGATCTGCGCCGGGTCATTGAGGCCGCCCGTCCCTTGGCGGGCCCATCCGGCTTTGGGCCGCTGGGCATGTTGGGGTATTCCATGGGCGGCGCGGTCGCCCTGCAGGGTCAGCCGGAACTACCGGAGGTCCATGCCCTCGCCACGGTGTCCACCTTCGCCGATTTCCGCGATGTCATCACGCATCAGGCCGCCAAAAAATGGCAGGGTCTCGGCACCCCCCTGCTTCCCCTGGTGCGCGGCGAGACACGGTGGGTCGCCGGCTTCGATCCCTGGGACATCCGCCCCGTGGAAGCCGCCCGCCGCCTGACCTGCCCACTGTTCCTCGCCCACGGGGACCACGATGCGCTGATTCCCGTCAGTCACGTCCACCGCCTCGCCACCGCCGCCGGTCCGCAGGTGAAAACGGTGATGGTGATTCCCGGCGGCACTCACGGCGGCGTCTTTATCGCTGGAGGGGATGCCCTGTGGGGGGAACTTGTGGTGTTTTTTGTCAGGGAACTTGGCGGCCGCTGAGCCGCTCCATTCTGTGAATTCCAAATTTTCTGCCGTGATTTGCGTGGCAATTTGAACTCAATTTGAACTCCATGACCGGCGGGTGCGTTGAAAACGGGAAGGCGCGGCTTTGAGGGGCCGCGCCTTCGGGTTGGTGGACTTGAAGTCGTGAGGCACCGGCAGAAGGCCGGTGCTGGCGTGGTCAGCGCTTCATGGACAGGTTTTTGAACTGCACGGTCATGGGAGGTCCGGCGTGGAGCTGGAGGCCGAGCACGCCTGCTTTGGCGCCTTCCTTGGTTTCGTCCTTCACGTCCACGGTCAGCTTTCCGTTGATGTAGTGCTGCAGGTGGCCGCCTTTGGCGATGATTTTGTAATCATTCCAGTCGCCCTGTTTGATGGCGGCCTGGATGTCGGTGGACTTTCCTGTTTCGCCGGTGACGGTGATGGTGGGTTTTGCAGGATCGGCGCTGGAAGTCAGGGTGACCTGCTGGCCGCGCTGGGCGAGGATACCGCGGGCCTTTTCCTCATAAAGGATGCCGGAGTAGGTGGTGCCGGTCTCGAAATCGGCCTGGTAACCGCTCAGGACGAAGTTGGCAGGATCGACGATTTTGCTGCGGTATTGCACCCCGCTGTTGCCGGACTTTTTGTCGTCGTCGCCCGTGATTTTATATTGGAAGGTCAGTTCAAAGTCGGCCACATCGCCACCTTTCCAGATCAGGAAGGTGTTGCCCTTGGTGGGATTGGCCGCGGTGGTTTGTCCGGTGATGGCGCCGTCCTTGACGCTCCAGAGGGAAGAGACGCCTTCCCAGCCGGTGAGGTCCTTGCCGTTGAACAGTTGAATGGTTTCGCCGGCGTGGAGCAGGGCGGGGGCGAGGAAAAACGCGGCGAGAGTGAGGAATTTCATGTTGAGATATTGAATGGAGTGAGTGCTGGGGGGACCAGCGCATTACGCCGGACAGGCGGGCATCTTGCAAGCTGAATCCCTGCCGCTTGCCCGGCGGGGGAAGTGGTGCTCGGTTGAGCGGACTATGGCGAAGATTCTGGCGGCGATGTCGGGCGGCGTGGACAGCAGTGTGGCGGCAGCGCTGCTGCTGGAGCAGGGGCATGAAGTGGTGGCGGCCTACATGAAAAATTGGATCAATGAGGAGAATATCCTGGGGGATTGCCCCTGGCAGCAGGATATTGAGGATGCGCGGGCGGTTTCGGACAAGCTGGGGATCGAATTCCGGGTGGTGAATCTGATGACGGACTACCGGGAACGGGTGGTGAAATACCTGCTGGAGGGCTATCAAACCGGGATCACCCCGAATCCTGACGTGATGTGCAACCGGGAGATCAAGTTCGGCGTGTTTCTCGACTATGCCCTGGAGCACGGGTTCAGCGCGGTGGCGACCGGGCACTATGCGCAGGTGACCCATCGTGCCGGTGGGCCGAGCCGGGTGTGGCGGGGGGCGGACCCCAACAAGGATCAAACGTATTTTCTGGCGCTGCTGCAGCAGCATCAGGCACAGCGGGCGTTGTTTCCGATTGGCGGGCTCCTGAAACCGGAGGTCCGGCGGCGGGCCGAAGCGCTGGGACTGGCGACGGCGGGGAAAAAGGACAGCCAGGGGATTTGTTTCATCGGGCAGGTGAAGATGAGCGATTTCCTGCGGGCCTTTGTGCCGGATGCGCCGGGGCCGATCGTGACGCCGGAAGGGAAAAAGTTGGGTGAGCACCGGGGGCTGCATCTATACACCCTGGGACAGCGGAAGGGACTGGGGATTGCCTCGAATGTGTTCAAGGAGGCCTACGTGGTGGTGGAAAAGCGGATGGCGACCCGGGAACTGGTGCTGGCCTTTGACCAGCCGGATACGCCCCGGCTGTATGCGGCGCGGGCGGTGGTGGGGAGCTTGTCATGGGTAAACCGGCCGATGACGGAGGAATGCCGGCTTCAGGCGCAGCCGCGTTACCGGTGTCCGGGGCAGGATGCGGTGCTGACACCGCTGGTGGAGGGAAAACAGGTGGTGGCGTTCGACGTGCCCCAGCGGGCTCTGGCGCCGGGGCAAATCTGCGCGTTTTACGACGGGGAGGAACTGCTGGGGGGCGGGATTTTTGAGCGGATTGATTATCAGGTTTGAACCGGTAAAAGGTCTGGATGCATTCCGGGTTGCATCCCCCCCCTCTCCGCTGACTTTGCGCGCCCATGGTTCCGCTTCTTGCTTTCACTGAATCCACCCAGCAAATCGTCGCCACGATCATCGTGGTGCTGATGTTTGTGGCGTTCGTGCGGGAGCGGATTGCCCCGGAAATTGTGGCCTTGGGAGGATTCGCAGCGATGGTGCTGGCGGGGATTCTGCCGGTGGAGAGTGCGATGAAGGCCTTCTCGAACGAGGCGGTGGTGATGATCGCCTCCATGCTGGTCATCTGTATCGCCCTGGAGCGGGCGGGAGTGGTGGCCGCCGCCGGGGCATTTTACGAAAAAATCTCCGGCCGCAGCCAACGGACGGGATTGTGGGTGCTGATGGCGGTCTGCGGGGCGATGTCCGCCTTTTTGAATAACACCTCCATCGTGATCATCTTTCTGCCGGTGGTGATGGCAGTGTGCCGGCGCCAGGGGGTGGCACCCTCGAGGATGCTGATTCCGCTTTCCTTTGCCACCGTGGCGGGCGGAATGATCACGCTGATCGGGACTTCAACCAACATGGTCGTGGTGGGGCAGGCACGGGACTACGGGCTGTCCTTCTCCATGTTTGAGATCAGTGGACTGGGTTTGGCGGTGTTTGGGGTAAGTCTGGTGTATTTGGGGATCCTCGGGCCGCGGTTGTTGCCAGACCGGGTGGCTCTGTCCAACTTGTTGGAGGATGCCAAGTCCAAGGAATATCTGACCCGGGCGTTTGTCAGTGAAAACTCGCCGCTGATCGGAAAACTCTATGCCGAAACACCGCTGGCCCGGCTGCGGGGCATCCGCCTGATTGATGTGATCCGCACGGGCGTGATGGTGGAGACTTCTTTCATGGAGTTGCGCCTCGAAGCGGGGGATCAGTTGGTGCTGAAAGGCCGTCTGGAGGATGTGATGACCATGCGCCAGACCCAGGGCCTCGAAATGGTGCCCCGGGAATCCCTCGGCCTGGAAGGGGTGAAAATGGAGCAGGCAGTGATGATGGAGGCAGTGCTGGGGCCGGGTTCCACGATCCTGCACAAGAGTTTGAAGCAGCTGAACTTCCGGCAACGTTATGGCGTCATTATCGTAGCGGTGCACCGCATGGGGGTGAATCTGCGGGAGCGCTTCGAGGACATGCGGTTCATGATGGGGGACACCCTGCTGCTGGAGGGACCGCCTGAGCAGATGTCGCAACTGTTCAAGGAGCGCGGTTTTATCAATCTTACGCGGCCCAAGGACACCCGGCCCCGGCGGGAAAAACGCTGGATTGCCTTGGGGATTCTGTTCGCGGTGTGCCTGCTCGGAGCTCTGGCCGAGACCGGGACGGACAAGGGGGGGACGATTCTGACCGATTGGGGGATGCCGGATTTGAATTTCGGGCTGATCGCCCTCACCGGCGCGCTGCTGTGCGTGCTGACCCGCTGTGTGGACACGTCGGAAATCTATGAAGCGATGGAGTGGCGCATTCTGCTGTTGATCATCGGCACCGTCGGGATCGGGGCCGGGATGGAAAAATGCGGGCTGGCCGGGCATCTGGCCCGGAGCATTGTGGGGGTTTTCAGTCAATTCGGCGACCTCGCGGTGCTTTCCGCCGTATATCTTATCGCGGTAATCCTCACCGAATTCCTGAGCAATGCCGCGGTGGCTGCCATCATCACGCCGATCGCGATGCAGACGGCCCTCAGCCTGCACGTTGATCCCAAACCATTTGTCATCGCGGCCATGTTCGGCTCCACCCTCGCTTTTTCCACTCCCATCGGATATCAGACGAATCTGCTGGTTTACAACGCTGGGGGCTATAAGTTCACCGACTTCTGCCGGATCGGCATTCCCCTCACCCTGCTGCTCTGGCTGCTCTGCACTTTCCTCATCCCGGTCTTTTGGCCGCTGACCCGTCTCCCCTGACTTTTTGCCCCCCCCGAATGGATTTTCTTACTGAAGTCTGGCATGTCCTGACGAATATCAACGAGCACCTCGAACAATGGGTCGGGCTCTACGGTACCCAGATTTACGTCATCCTCGCGGTGATCATTTTTTGTGAGACCGGGTTGGTGGTGATGCCCTTTTTGCCGGGGGATTCGCTGCTGTTCGCCGCGGGAGCTCTGACGGCGGGACAGGGGGAAACCCTGAGTCTGACGGTGCTGTGCGTCATCTTGCCGCTGGCCGCCATTCTGGGCGATAACCTCAATTATTGGATTGGCCGTGGCCTCGGGCCGAAAGTTTTCAGCCGGCCGAAGTCCACCATCTTCAACCCGAAAACCCTCAGCAAAACCCAAGCGTTCTACGACCGGCATGGCCGCAAAACCATCCTCCTGGCCCGCTTCATTCCGCTGATGCGCACTTTTGCTCCTTTTGTGGCCGGCGTAGGCCGGATGGATTATCTGCGCTTCCTCCTCTACAGCATCCTCGGAGCCTTCATTTGGGTCATCGTCTGCACCACTGCCGGTCA
>JAYUWQ010000550.1:0-3916 GCA_043753485.1 bacterium | reverse complement strand
CATAACCTGCGGCGTCATTCGCCATCCGCAGGGTGTGAAGGCGGTGCAGGGGGGTGTTTTTCATGGAATAGAGGCGAAACGATTCAATTACATCGGCGGGAGAAGCCTCATGCCACGGCGGGGGCCGCGTCCGGTGCTTCGATAGTTTCCCAGACGGCGGCGGGAAATGGCTTCCGGGGTTTATCAGTCAGGATAATAATCCGGTCCGCGCCCCCGAAGGTTTGACCGGAGCTGGTGGAGCGCAGCTTGCACACCGGGGAGCCGACGCGCTTGTTGTGGTCCTCGCGGCTTGAACTCCAAATGCCGTTGCTCTCGCGGTAAAGCTCGGCGTTCCGGCAGAGTCCATGAGTGGCGCTTCTGGCGTAGGTGCCCGCCGCGGCAGCGCTATATTGGGCCTGGGTGAGGCGAACGATAGCGGACGGGGCGAAGGAGGGCGTTGTCAATCCCCTCACTTTCGCGCGCGCTGCGTTGGCGTCCTTTTCCCTTTCGTTCCAAATGGCTTGCAGGCGCTCGGAGTCTTCGTCCGTCGGGTTGATGAGAGGGCAGGGCGCGGCTTTGGGTCTGGCGGCCTTCGCATCGGCCTTTTTGCCTACTATCAAGGCGAGGTCATCAGAAGTGGGGGCGCGGTAGGAACCGCAGTCCAGCCGCTCAATGTTCAAGGTCTGGAAAGTTTCCTTGCCCGTGTTGCCATAGCGGGCGGGAGCCAGAATTTGGACCGATACCACCCGACCCGTGGCGTTTGATTTATTCACCTTCCAGATTTGATAACTACCGATCCAGCCTCCGACTTCCATTTCCAGCAGGGCAGCGCGGCCGCCTTGGGCCTCCAGCATTTGGTTTTCATAGGCCAGCCGCATTTCGAAGTGTCGCGCCCACTGCATCTTGCGTGAATCCTCGAACTCAGGAGCGTCCGGATTGATTTTTCCGGCCAACCACAAGTCAGCGGCTTGTTGTCCTGTGATGGGTTTGTTGTTATCAGTGAGGTGGAACCATAGTGAGCTTTTGGTTCCCGTCACAGGGTGCGGGTATTCGTATCCTCCGGGTGTGTCTCCAGCCAAGCGGGTAGCCAGCGCGGTTTGCACTTCCGGGGTGACGGGCAAATAGCCTTTGGGCAAATCATCCATTGAAGTGAGGACGGCCATTAATGCCCACTTATGATATAGCGTTTTGTAGGTCTCCAGCGTCGCAAGGTGCTTCCGTTGCTCGGATTCCAGCACTTTGATACGACCCATGCGGACGGCGGGGGTTGAAACGTAAAGGGCGTGGGAAATCACCCCGGCGGTCCGGCTCTGCCAGTATTCGGCTTTGCTCCAAGCATCCACGGCCCGGCCTGCAATCTGGTCGTGGCGGTCGGCAGCCCGCACGGCGCGGGCTTTATTTTGAAAGCCGTGTGCCATGGGACCGTCGTCGTAGTGGTCCGCGTGGTTCAGCGCTTCCCCCAGGCGCTTTTCGCGGTAGTCGCCGAAACGCTCGGCACGGTCTGCGGCTCTGTCCGCCGGGCCTTGGTCTTCGTCGCCGATGAAGCCTTCCCCGTATTCCATCGCGGTCTTCCGGCGGTTGGGCGACCATGTAGCAACAAAGTCGCAATCCTGCTTGGGGGTGCTGGTCCAGCCCTCGGCTTTCAGGGCTGCGTATTCCTCCCGGGGCACGTGTCCGACGTAAAGGCGCAATTTGTTATCTTCGGGGCAATAAGTGGCTTCGTGCATGATGAAACCAATATACCATATATTGTGGCGGCGTCCACAAATAAGCACGTTATTTCAAGGAAAGTTCAAAAGGTCCAACTCGAAAGACTTCTTTATGCAAATTATATTGGTGCTATTGTTGGAGATGTCCCGCCGTCGTAAAAACAACACTGATGCTTTCCTGGATGAGATGGCTTCACTTCCGTGGTGGGCCAGTGTCGTGGTCGGTGGCCTTTGCTGGATCATGGCTTTGCTGGTGCTCGCGTGGTTTCCGGAGAAGCACCCGATTCAGGTTTTCAGGGCGCTTTGGTGGCTGATTCCGGGCATCTTCGGAATGACGGCAATCCGGTCACTCGTGATGGCTGGGCGTGCCCGGATCTCACTTGGCCAAACCAAAACGCTCCGGGACCTGCAGGCGGTGCCTTGGGATCAATTTGAAAGGCTTTCGGCGGCCTATTACCGGGAACGGGGATACAGCGTGGTGCATACCGGACAGGCAGGACCAGATGGAGGATTCGACTTGGTGTTGCGCAAGGATGGCCAGCGCATCCTCGTGCAATGCAAAAAGTATGTCAGGGATCCAGTGGGCGTCAGTTTGTTGCGCGAGTTCTTCGGCGTAGTGGTGTCGGAGGGTGCCCACCGGGGAATCTTCATCACCACCAGCGATTTCACCCCGGATGCCAGGGAATTCGGCCTCCGCCATGCCAACCTGGAATTGATTCCGGGACGGCGATTCGCTGAAATGGTCCAGCTCCTACATTCTCCCGATGCTACCCCATCCTTCCAGGGTGAGGCGTTTTCTTCTGTGAACGCCATGGAGGAACCTGCCCCGTGTTGCCCCAAATGTGAGCGGGAGATGACCCAGCGCACAGCAAGATCTGGAAGAAATGCCGGTGAAATCTTCTGGGGGTGTTACGGATTTCCGGCCTGTCGCGGCACACGTCCCATGGTGCGTGCCATGGCACCGCAGCAGTAACCGAAACTTCAAATTACGGACTCAGAGGAGGACTTGAAGTCCTTCGCTTTGCTGAAAAGCGGGACAGAAAAGAAAACCTCTTCATTCGTGTCTAAACAGAAAAACAGACGAAGTTTTTTTGTTTGGAAACGAAATGAAGAACGCGGAAAAGCCTGCACACCGATGGTCCAGGCCGTGGGCGGAGCCACGCCATCGGGAGGGGGATAAAGTCCGGCTCTGCCGGTGGCCGGGACGGCTATTTATGCCCGATGGACAGCCTTGACCCCCGCAGGTGTGCCTCGCCGTAGGCGGTCGCTAAACTGCAAACGGAACGGCCCGTGGCCGCGCGAGGGGAGGAAAGGAGCGGTCCGGGCGTGGGGGAGTGGAAGCGGGCCGCCAGGCTTTAGCGGACGACTCCACGCTGGGACGGCTCCTGGGAGCGGAGGCTGATCAGGAAGGCTTTGGCGGGGGTCTGAGGGACCCGCCAAAGGATTTCAGGCCGGAGCGACCGGGTGGGGCAGGAGGGAAGCGGTTGTTCCATGGGACGGAGCGGAGGCGGAAGCGCAACGGAGGAGCATGGAATGATGGCTTCGGGGAGGGGCAGCCGACTGGACAGTTTCGAGTGGCAGGATGGCTTTGCCCTGACGGGAAAATCTGTCAGGCTTCGCCGACCGGTGCGGAGCCGGGGCGTTGCGGGTGCCCCCGCAGAAAGGGGAGCGCCCCACGGAGTAGGCGCGTGGGGAAAGTCTTTTCCCTGCGAAACTCCAAAGTCAGTCTGGACAAGCCAAGGGTGTCATTTACCATAACGGAAGAAAATTCCCCCCCTGTTCCTCTTTGGGAAGGCTCACTGAATCAAAACCTGTCTGCCAAGGCCGTTCCACACTAAGCCCGTGTGATCGGACTGGGCGGGATGCTGTTTTGTCAGGCTGGTCTAGGCGGCTTGGGGTTCCTCCTGTGAACCGGATGGCGGCCGCCACCGCTTCCTCCGTGAACGGCGCAGGCCGGGTTCCCGCCGGAGCCCATTCGCTGGAAAGAACGGGTGCGGACTCCGTCGGCGCTCAAAGGAGGTAAGGGGTGCATGAATCCGATGCGGGAGTAAAACTGCGGCTAACGCGCGAGGCGCTTTTCCATGTCGATGAGCACGAGCTCCGCGCCGCCCTGATCGAAGATGGCGCGTGCGGCCTCCGGGCTGGTCATACGGAGGCGGTCAGCCTCATCAATGATCCTCAGACGGGTGGGATCGAAGATGTGGAACCTTCTTTCCTGCCAGTGCTTC
>JAYUWQ010000549.1:0-10401 GCA_043753485.1 bacterium | reverse complement strand
AGACCGTGAAGCCTTCGTTTTGGCTGTCGAGGTTGGTCCCATTGTCGGCAAGGTTGATGAAGAATTGGTTGGTGGCGCTGTTGGGATTGCCGCCGAGTTTGGCCATGGCGATGGTGCCGCGGGCGCTGGTGATGTTAGGTTCGTTGACGACGGGGGGCTGGGTGGGGCCGGCCGAGGCGGTGGCATCGGCATGGAAGGCTCCGGCTTGGATGATGAAGTTGGGGATGGCGCGGTGGAAGATGGTATTGGCAAAATCTCCGCGGTTCACATACCCCAGAAAATTGGCTACGGTTTGAGGGGCGCTGTCGGGGTAAAAGGCGAAATCGAGATTGCCCCGGTTGGTGGTGAGGCGGGCTGCGGATGCGACGTCAGGATCCGTGAAAAGTCCGGCCACGGAAATCACCGTGGGAGCCGCGCCAATGATGAGGGAACGATTGGCGGGGGCGGGGCCGGCGACGGGATCCCGCAGGGCGGGCGGGTTGGCGAAGATGCTGACGATGAGAGGGCGGGTAAGGGTGGATGAATTGGTGAGGGTGGCGGTGACGGTCCCGCTCACGCGGACCGCCGAAGTGGGAGTGCCCGAGATGAGGCCGGAGGTGGCATTGAGAGTCAGGCCTGGGGGCAGGGCGGAAATGGCGTATTGGGTGACGGCGGGGAAGTTCGCTGAAGCCAGGGAGAAACTGAACGCCTGATTCAGGTAACCGGCTTTGTAGACCGATGGAGTAGTTAGGGAAATAAGGTTGGACAGAGGCGACTGCACATTGGCGGCATCCCGGGCCACCACAACAAATTGGTGGAAGGTTCCGGGATCCAGTCCGGTGAGATTGACGGTGGTGGAATTGGCCGGTACGCTGGTGTACACCGTGAGGTTATCGAAAGTGTTCAAACGGTAACCGACCAGGAAGCTGTTTTCGTCCGTGGAATTATCCACCCACGACAGGGTGGCGGTGGTGCCTCCGGTGACGAAACCAGTGAGGCCTCCAGGGGCGGCTGGTGCCGCCATGGCAACAGGGAGGAGGACTGAGAGAAAAAGGAAAAAGGGCAGGGCAAGTCTCATGAGGCGGGGTGCTGGGATGGAAGTTCTACCAGAAGGCCGGAGCCGGACAAAGGGAATTTCACCTTTTGCCGGTAATCCACGGTTTCCGGCAGAAGGCCTCCTAGAGGGGAGCGACTGCGCGATTGACTCCCGGCGTTGCTGCAAGATATTTGCGGCAGCATGAAGATTGGAATTTATCAAAGGGCCGCGGTGGGTCTGTTGATCTGGCTCACCGCACTGGCCGCTCAAGGGGAATTGAAGGTGGCGACTTTGCACCCTCTGCTGACGGATTTGGCCCAGCAGGTGGGTGGGGACAAGGTGAAGGTGATGGCGGTGGTCAAGGCGGGCACGGATGTGCACCATTTTTCCCCTTCCACGCGGGACATGCAGGCGGTCTCCGGAGCGGATCTGGTGCTGGCTTCGGGTAAGAAACTGGAAAATTACCTCGGCAAGCTGCAGGACAGCCTGACGGGTGGGCAGAAACTGATGGAAGTGGGGGCCTCGATTCCCTCCCTGGAATTGAGTGAGGCGGCCCAGCTCATGGAGGCGGCCGGGTCTGGTCATGCCGGCCACACCCACGGGGGAGTGGACCCTCATTGGTGGAACAGCGTGGAAAATATGCAGCGGGCCACCCGGGTGCTGGCGACCGCTTTTGCCAAGTCGGATCCAGCCAATGAGGCCGCCTATGAGGCCAATGCGGCGGTGTATCTGAAAAAGCTGGCCGACCTCCGGAAATGGGCACGGCAGGAGATCAGCCGCATTCCTCCCGGGCAGCGGACGCTGGCCACCGCGCACCTGTCGTTGGGGTATTTTGCCAAGGAATTCGGCTTCAAACTGATCCCGGTGCAGGGCTTGAATCCGGAGGTGCCCGCGACTTCGCAGGATGTGGCGGCGGCGATCGATACCATCAAGCGGAGCAAAGTCCGCGCGGTGTTTCCGGAGCAGGGGGTGAATCCCAAACTGCTCTCCAAAATTTCGCAGGAGACCGGAGTCGTCTTCGGCGGTGAATTGATCGCTGACGGCAACGGAACAGGCCCGCTGGCCACTTTTGCCGGATTGTTTGAGCATAATATCCGCGAGATCGTCCAGGCGCTCAAAGCGGAGCCTTAACTGATAATGTGATGCGTGGTTTTCCTTTGATGAATCTGCTGGCGGTCGGGGCAATCCTCCTCGCGCTGATGGTTCCGCTGCTACGCGTGGACCGGCCCCGGCCCGTGCCGTCGTCCAGCAGTCCTGCCGTTGTGGCGCAGCAGAGTGGCACGCCGGTTATGGTGCTGCTGCGGTTTGTGCATGCCCCGCTGGAGGCCAGCCTCACGGTGGGGGATCAAGTGATTCCGCTGCGTGGCGCAGGATTGGAGCGCCAGGGGGAAGCCAGCCTGACAGAGCGGGACCGGGCTCTTGAGATGGAGTTCAAGGCGACCTGGCCGCCGGGTACCGCGGGCACCATGGTGGAATTGCGGGCAGCCCCCGATGGCCTGCCCGAGCAGCAGCAGAATATCTGGGCGGACGCAGGGTCCGCCGATGAAATCGTGCGCTTCATGTGGAGGACCACGCCATGAATATCGCCGCTGACACCGGACATTGCCATCATTGCGCGCACCATCACGAACTGCAGGTGAATGGACTGTGTGTGGCCTATCAGGAGATCAGGGCTTTGGAGGGTGTTTCCTTTGCCACGTCCTGCGGCAATACCGTGGCCTTGATCGGGCCGAACGGGGCCGGGAAGAGCACCCTGCTCAAAGCCATCGCCGGGCTGGTGCCGCGGTCGGCCGGATCCATCCTGTGGCGCGGGGTGAAGGTGGCCCAATGGCACCGGGAGTTTGCCTACCTGCCGCAGCGGGAGGAGGTGGACTGGAGTTTTCCGGTGACGGTGCGGGGTTTGGTGGAAATGGGCCGCTACAGCCAGCTGGGCTGGTGGCGGCGGTGGCGGGCGGTGGATGAGGAAAAGGTGCTGGAGGCCATGAAGTCGATGCACCTCGAAGGGCTGGAGAACCGGCAGATCAGTGAATTGTCAGGGGGGCAGCAGCAGCGGGCGTTCATTGCGAGGGCTCTGGCGCAGGAAGCCCATGTCCTGATGCTGGATGAGCCCTTCAATGGCTTGGACCGCCCGGCCCGGGAGAACCTGGCGGCGTTGCTCCGGCAGCAGGCGGCGGAAGGCCGCCTGGTGATCGCCAGCCATCACGATTTGAATACGGTGGCGGATCTCTTCGACGAGGTCCTGATCCTGAACCGCCGGGCCGTCGCCTTCGGACCGGTGCAGGAAGTTTTTACAGAATCCAATCTTGCCCTTGCTTATGGATGATATTCTTTCCTATCCCTTTTTTCAACGGGCTTTGCTGGGAGCCTTGATCATCGGTTTCACCAATGGGTGTTTCAGTGCCTATGTGGTCCTGAAGCGGAGTGCCCTCGTGGCCGGGTCGTTGTCCCACGCCTTGTTGCCAGGGATTGCGGGCGGAATTATGGTGGCAGGATCGCTCACCGCCTGGAGTGCTTTTCTGGGGGCCCTGATCGCTGCCCTCGTGGTGGTGCTGGCCTCGCTCGCGGTGGCCCGGTCCTCGCGCCTGGACCAGGGCACCTCGCTGGCGGTGATTTTCACCATCGCGTTCGCGGCGGGGCTGATCATGCTGAAATACGTGCCGGTGCAGGTGAAGCTGGAGGACTATCTCTTCGGCGACATTCTGAATATTTCGACGACCGATCTGTGGGTGGCATTTGGGATTGGTGCGGTGACGCTTACCCTGACGACGGCGCTGCAGCGTCCGATTTTGCTGACGCTGTTTGAACCTTCGGTGGCAGCGGCCCAGGGCGTACCGGTGCGGGCCTTGAATTATCTAATCATGACCCTGCTGGTCCTCGTCATGATTTCATCCCTCCAGGCGGTGGGTTGCATCCTGGCGTTGGGCCTGGTGGTGGCTCCGGGCGCAACGGTATTTCTACTGACCAACTCCACGCGCGCGATGTTCTGGGGTGGTGGAGCCTTGGGCGCGGCGGGGGCCGCGGGCGGGATGTGGATTGCCCACTGGGGCGAATTCCGTCCCGGGGCTGTCATCACCGTTCTGCTGGGGGCGGCTTTTTTACTGGCGTTTTTCTTCGGGCCGCGCAGTGGGTTTTTCCGCCGCACCAGTTGATGGGCTGGAGCGGCCAGGTGGTTTTGAGGGGAGCTTCCCGGGGGCTTACCTGGCCGTTTCAGTCGGTGGAGGTGAGGGGGAAGCGCTTGGGACTGGACCGGGGGCCGGAACTTCAAAGGGCGTTGGAGATTGAAGGGATGGCAGGGGCTCCGGGGGAAGGCGCTTCTCTGGCACCCGGAGCATTTCTTCCGGCAGGGGCTCCGGGACCCGGAAGAGTTGGTTGGAGTAAGGGCATTTCACCTCGACTCCCGGGGCGATCCCGGCAACGTCCACCAATTGATTTTTCTGGGCGAAGGGACTGTAGACAAATCCCGGGCGGCCCGGAACTCGGCTGCCCGAGGGAATTTCCGGCAAGGCAGAGGTGCTGGCAGGCTGGGGGTCTGGATTTGGAATCAGCGGAGGCACCTGATCTGCTGCGGGCAGGGCCGGGGAATGAGCTCCGTGAGAGGCGATTTCGGCAATCGAACGCTGGGGCTGGGGCCGGACCTGCGGAGGAGCCGGAACGGTGAAATCAGGGACTTGGAAGGGTTGCATGGTGTAGGGACAGCGCACTTCGGTTCCGGCGACGAATGGGCTGACATCCACGATTTTGTTCCCGGGGACATGGGGGCTGAAAACATAGCCGGGCCGGCCGGGAACGGGCGTGGCGAAGGGGTTTTTGGCGATTTCCGCTTGCCGCACCGGCTGGACTTTCAGGGCATCGTCGGGACCGGCGGGGACTTGGGAGACCACCCGATGGGGAGCGGCAGGATTGGAGGAAGGGGCGGGTTGGAAAAGGACCGGGAGGAGACCACGTTGCTGCACCTGATTCCATGCTTCACGGGGAGGGAGTTTGCAGGACACCGAGAAAAGACAGAGTGCCAAAAGGATGCCAGGAATGACGCCCCGGCGGGCCAGAGTGAAGATGGGTGGTATCATCATGAGAGATCGGCTTGCTGAAAGAGGGCGGCGGTTTGGCCAGAAGGTCTGGGGGCGCTGATTCGAGAAATTATAGTAATTTTTCTAAAGTGCGAGATTTTTCTGCGGATTTTTCGCCGTTTCGGGAAAAGTGGAGGGTTTTCTAGTCGATTTCACCTTGAGGATTCTCAAATATGACAATTCCCCGAAAGAATAAGGCCAGCCACAAGGGGATCCTAAAATGAACCGGCGGGTAGGGTGCGGGCGGGCCGGAGTGATTTTCGAAGCTGGACATGTCCAAGGGGAACCGTGAAATGGAGGTTATGAATTCCCGGCTGCTGTCCCATCCGCTGCTCTGTGGGGCGGTGCGCCTGCTCAGTTTTTCCGCGCTGACGGTTTGTTTGTGGCTGTTTGGCCGGAAGTTGTCCGGCGATATTACCAGCATCGCGGGCTGTGGGGGTGAAGGAGGGTGCTCGCAGGTGCTGGGGGGGCGGTGGTCAGAGTGGTTTCAGGTGCCGGTGACCCTGCTGGCAGGGTTGGTGCATGCGGCGGTGCTGGGCCTGACACTTCCTCCGGTGCAGCGCCGGTTGGGGCCGGTGGGGGACCGGGACCTCATCATGGCGGCGGTGCTGCTGGGCGGTGCCGCGATTTATTTCCTGACCCTGCTTTATGGGGTGGAACATCAGCATTGTCCGTGGTGTCTCGGGCTCCATCTTGCGGGGATCACGGTAGCGGGTTTGATCCTCGTGGATGCTGTGAGGAAGCTGGGATGGGCAGGGCTGGGGACGCCGGTGCTGACGGGTTTTCTGGCGCTGGTGGCGCTGGCAGCCGGCCAAATCTGGGGACCAAAACCCCAAACCTATATTTTGACGGGCCGCCCCGGCCCGTCTGTTCCGGCACCGGTGGTGACCCCGGCGGGAGGGCGTGAGGTGAGTTTTCTGGACGGGCAGTTGAAATACGATACCGCCAGCCTGCCGCTGATCGGATCGCCGGCGGCGAAGGTCGTGCTGGTGGAATTCTTCGACTACACCTGTGGCTCCTGCCGGGAACTGGCGGGCGATCTGAAGGAACTCAAAAGGAAATGGCCGGAGACGTTTGCGGTGATTGTGTTGCCGGCCCCGCTGAACCGGGCGTGCAATCCCTCGCTCAAACCCACCGTGCGCGATCACCCGGGGGCGTGCGAGCTGGCGAGGCTGGCCTTGGCGCTCTGGAAGGTGAAACCAGAGGTCTTCCCGGAGTTCCATGACTTTCTTTTGGCCCTGCCGCTGCCCATGACGATCGAGCGGCTCGCGGAGGCCCGTTACAAGGCGGTGACTTTGACCAGTGAAGAGGCTATCGCCGGAGCTTTGGAAGACCCGTGGGTGGGCCAGCGGCTCAAGGAAAATGTTGCGGCATTTGCTCAATTGACGGCGCAGAGCATCGCCATGCCGAAGTTGTTGCTTCCGAGCTCGGGGGTGATGCACGGCACGGCGAGCGATAGCGCGGAGTTTGTCCGGGTGATGGAAACCCAGTTCCAGCTGACGGTGCCGGCTGCGGGCGCTCCTTCAAAATGAGCGGCGGGATGCCGATTTGTCAGGATCGGGGGCTGGCGTGGAGGCGGAAGAAGGCGCGTTGGCCGGCGGGGAAAGCAGGGCCGGGCGTCAGGGTGATGCGGATGCGGCCATCCGGCAGGACGGTTTCCGAAAGCGGTTGGAGCCAGGTTGGACCGCTCTTCCAGGTGGAGAGGTCCGACGCGATCTGCGGCATGAGGATCGTGTCATCGGCTGCGGCGGCGTGGGTGTAACTCAAGAGCGGAAGCCCGCCGGGCAGGGACGGGGGCGAGGCCGCGAGGCCGGCGTCCGGATTGGCCAGGGAATCGGAAGTGCCCAGCGAGTATTCCATCAGGGCGGAGAAGCCATCGCCATCGGTATCTGCAGTGGGGACGCCGGTGAAGGCCGGACCCGCATCCCCGGTGCCGGGGGTGCCATCGGTGATGCTGCTGGAGCGCCAGTTTTCCGGAGCGTCGAGGTTTTTGCCGGGGGCGGGTTTGATGAGGGTGAGGCTGCGCCCCCCGCCGTCGGCCAGGAGTTGCCACGTGTTGTTGAAGGCAAAACTGAACACCGGATCAAGGCCCCGCACCAGAGTCAGAGCTTCGCCGGCGTTGTTGAGGCTGCCGGAATAGATGCCGGCGACGCGGCGGTCCCAGCTGTAGCGTTGCCGGTGGATGAATTCGCTTTGCACCAGCACGATCCGCTGGCCGGGGGCGAGCAGAGTGTCGCGGAACCCGCTGAAGGCGAAGTCGATCCCGGCGGTGAAGCGGCAGCCGCGCAGATTGACGGCGGCGGGGGAGACGTTGATCAGCTCGATGAATTCGGCGTCGGTGTTGCCAGTGGGGTTGAAGTGCAACTCGCCCGGCACCACCGCCCCGGCGGGCACCGGCGAGGAGGTGGAGAGCTGGAAAAACCCTTCCTGCAGGGCACTCCAAACGCCGGCGGTGGACCGGGTGCGCGCGCGGACAATGGTGTTGGCCGTGAGTGCGAAGGGTCCGGTGTAAGTCAGGAGAGCGGGGGTGTTGTTGACGGCTCCGCCAGCAGCCCGCGGGTCACTGCCGTCCAGAGTGTAATGGATCACAGCCCCGGCGGGCAGGGAAGGGACGGACAGGGAGAGATTGAAGGGTGCGGTGAAGAAGCCCCCATTCTGACTGAAGACAGGGGCATTCACTGCGGGGTAGAAACCCGCGGTCCTGAACTGGCTGAGCACGGCATTGGTACGGTTGGGGATCCAGGAATTCAGGCACACGTCGCGTGCCGTGGCCCAGCTGGCAGGGGTGCGGTAGAGGTTGCTCCACCGGGCTGCCTCCGCGATGAAAGGGCGCTGCGTGGCCGTGCACATGGTGCGCAGCCGGGCATCATTGCGGGTGGGGGTCAGAACCCCGTCATTGAAGAAGTGTCGGTGGATGGAGTCGGCCACCAGCATTCGGTGATCCACCCCGCCCGTGAGGAGCATGGCCGAGAAGAGCGAGGCCGGGCCGTCGCCCATGGCCCGCCCGGGATTGAAATTCCCATTGGTGAAGGTGGCGTTGCGGGCGGTATTGTTGTCGTTGCCGTCCCACGCGGAAATGCTGTTACTGGAATTGATGGAAAGCCAGCCGTCGGCGTCATTGAGGATAAACCGGGCGCCACTGCCATTGCCGATCAGGCGGTTGGGACTGACCCCGCGCCATTCATCCTCGGAATTGCCGAACATGAAGGTGATCATGAAATCCACCAAGTTCTGCACGTCGAGGAGCCCGCGGAGTTCATTGTAATTGGCGCGGCGGGTTTTCAGGTATTCCCACGCCGTGCCATCGCCGTCGAAGACCGTGCCGGGGTCGGCCCAGCCGCCGACGTTGAGGTTCCCATTGATGGCTTCGTAGTCGGCCTTGCTGCCGCCGAGGTAATCCGCGTGCATCTCCGCATTCCAGCGTTCCCGGAGGTGATACATGCCGTGGTAGAGCCCGTTGAAGTAAAGGTGCACCATGCGGCCGTGCGGGGCGAGATGACCCATCTCCTTGAGCACCTGGTCCGTGAAAAGATTGCTCATGTAAAACCCGCGGTCGACCATGTCATGGCTGCCATTGCGCAGTTCCAGACTATCGAATTCCTCCATCGGCTTCAGGCCGTGCTCGTGGCCGGTAAAGAGGGGGGCGGCGAGCTTGGCGTCGCCGTATTCCGAACGGAAGTAGAGCCGGAAGCTCTTCTTGGTGAAATTGGTGTAGGCTCCGCCAAAAAGGGTGACGGCGGCATCGGCCTGGGTGTGCTGCAGCGGGTCAGTGTTGTGCAGCCACTCCACCGCGGTCTCGATCTCGGTGTCCTGATTGATCGCCGCGGTGCTGGGCAGGGTCAGGGAGATAGAAGGGATATCTGTCAGGGCCGCCGGGATCTGGGGGCCGAATGTGGCATTTCCGGTGATGCTGGCCAGCATGGCGGATTGGGTCTGGACGCTCCCCGGGAAGATGTAAGTGTGGGTATCCACATTGGTGGGGGCCGCCCCGTTCAGAAAAGCCGCCGCACGCAGGATGGTGGTGGCAGTGATGGTGATGGGTGTGGTATAAACGGTACCCACGGATTCCGCGGGGCGGATGCCGTTGGTGGTATAGCGGATCGTGGCTCCGGGGGTTGCGGACGTGATGGTCAGGCTTTGCGGGGTGGTGTAGAACCCGCGTTTTACACTGAAGGAGGTGTCCTCGACCACGGTGGTGAATCCGAGGGGGGCATTGACCGCTCCCGGAGTGGGAGGCCGGAAGAACCGCAGCTGGCCGGTCCCGTTGATCCCATAGCTGGTGTCCTGGCTCTGGGGCGGATACGTCAGGGAGGCAGGGTAGTTGGCGGGGATGCGGCTCCACAGGGTGGTGCCGTCCGGGGCGTGCAGGGAAAGGGATTCGCCGGATTTCTGAAGTTGGAAATTGGTGTGCAGCGGAGCGGAGGACACCCGGCGGTCCTTGCCGGAGGCGAAAACCGTCAAATAACCATTCGGCGGCAGGGTTGCTCCGGCAGGGAAGGTCCACTTGGCGGGGATTCCCGCGTCATCACTAAGATGCGCTCCGGCCAGCGGCAGGGTGAAATTGTTGGGATTGAACAGCTCGATCCAGTCGGGTTTGGAGCCGTCCTCGTCCTCAAGTCCGGCGGCGTTGTCGGTGACAAATTCACTGATCCCCGGGGGGATTTGCGGGGCATCCACTGCGATGAGGATCGACGCGCTCACAGAGCCCGCAGTGTTGGTGGCCGTGAGGGTATAAGTGGTGGCAGTCGCGGGGGAGACGATGGTGCTGCCGGAGGGCAGGGAGGCCGGGATCGCTCCGGGGCTGATGGTGGCGCTGGCGGCCCCCTGGATCTCCCATGAGAGCGTGGCCTGGGCCGGAAGGCCGGCCGCGCCGGTCCTGCTGATATTGCCGGCATTGGTGGTGAAGTAGCGGATCGTGGGCGGGGTGGCCCGGTAGGCTTCGATTTCGGCAAATTGCGGATTGGAGGTTTGATTGCTCAGGTTGGTGATCCGGAGGAAACGTCCCCGCATTTCCCCCGTGCCTTGTTCCGGGCGGATGACCTCCCCGGAGGCGGCGGAAGCAAAGGTGTTGTCGGTGCGGATATCAGCGGTCCATTGGGGGGCGCCGGGGACGCCGGCATTGTCCGCGAAGAGTGTCACCCGGTAGTTGCTGGTGCGTTCCGGGCAGCAATCGTGGCGGGAATAAAGCACGAGCCGGTCGAGGCCGTATTCACCACTCAGATCCACCTGGTAATAAAACCCAAGGGTGGCTCCAGCGGCTCCGGCCGGGAAGGAGTAGGTGGTGGAGATCCCATCCGTCAGGGCGGAAGCCGGAGCTCC
>JAYUWQ010000548.1:0-1615 GCA_043753485.1 bacterium | reverse complement strand
GATCTCATGACGAGATCTTTTCGCGATCTATTCCTTACACCTTTCCATCCTTGGTGATCCGTATTACTATTTCTGTGAATCGTGTTTTTTGAGCGAGGTTCTCTCATGCGGAGAGACTGGATTGCCGCAGTCGCCGAGCTCTCGCAATGACAAGGCAACGGAAACGCAGGTCGGAGACCTTGCGCTAGTCATGTCAGGTCGAGTGGCGCCAATCCAATTTCACCAAGTTCAATCGTGTATTGAATCATGGCTCGCCCCGCGTTTGCCTTTGCCGGCCCCGTAACCTCAGTCGTTCCACTTATGTCTTCGCTCCGCCCTTATCCCTCCGGCCTTGGCACCAAGTCACTACATGCGGGCCAAGTGCCTGATCCCACCACCGGGGCTTGCGCCGTGCCCGTTTACCGCACCACCGCCTTCGTTTTCAAAAGCACCGAACACGCCGCCAACCTTTTCGCCTTGAAGGAACTCGGCAATATCTACTCCCGCCTGACCAACCCCACCACCGACGTCCTCGAAAAACGCGTCTGTCTTCTGGAAGGAGCCCATCCCATGGCCGGACTGGGACTTGCTTCCGGCACCAGCGCCGTCTTTTACGCCATCATCAATCTCGCCCAGGCCGGCGACAACATTGTCTCCGCCCGCAATCTTTATGGCGGCACCTACACTCAATTCGCCAGCATCCTGCCCGCCCTTGGCATCGAAGTCCGCCTCGTGGACTCCACCGACCCGGAAAACTTCGCCAAAGCCATCGACGGCAAAACCCGCGCCCTCTTCTGCGAAACGGTCAGCAATCCCGCCCTCGAAGTCACCGACCTCCAGGCCGTCTCCGCCATCGCCCACGCCCACGGCCTGCCGCTGGTGGTGGACAGCACCTTCAGCACCCCCTACCTGACCCGCCCGCTGGAGCACGGCGCCGATGTCGTGGTTCACTCCCTCACCAAATGGTTCGGCGGCCACGGCACCGGCCTCGGCGGCGTGGTGGTGGATGGCGGGAAATTCAACTGGGCCGGCGGCAAGCACCCGCTCTTTGACGAACCCGATGCCTCCTATCACGGCCTCCGCTGGGGCCACGACCTGCCCGCGCCGCTGGCTCCGCTCGCCTACATTCTGAAAATGCGCACCGGCCCGCTGCGCAATCTCGGCGCTTGCCTCTCACCCGACAACGCCTGGCAATCGCTGCAAGGCATCGAAACCCTGCCTCTGCGGATGGAACGGCATTGCGAAAATTCCCTCGCCGTCGCCAAACACCTGCAAGCCCACCCCGCCGTCGAGTGGGTCCGCTTCCCCGGCCTGCCCGGTGACAGCCAAGCTGCGCTCAACGACAAATACCTCCGCGGCAAGGGCGGCTCAATGGTAGTCTTCGGCATCAAGGGCGGGGCCTACGCAGGTACGAAATTCATCGACTCCCTCAAGCTCTTCAAGCACCTCGCCAACGTCGGTGATGCCAAGTCGCTGGCGATTCACCCGGCGACGACCACCCACTCGCAGCTCAGTCAGGAGCAGCTGCTAGCGGCCGGCATCCCGCCGGAGCTCATCCGGCTTTCCGTCGGCATCGAGCACATCGACGACATCCTCGCCGACCTCGACCAAGCGCTCGCCGCCGCCGTGAAGAGCT
>JAYUWQ010000547.1:0-1616 GCA_043753485.1 bacterium | reverse complement strand
AATATTTCAAGGGACGGCAACTGAATGATCCGGTGCTGGTGCGGATTGATGGGAAGCTGGATTTCAATTGGGGCAATGGCTCGCCCAGCCCGGGCATGCCGTCGGATTTTACGGCGCGCTGGACGGGGATGATCCTGCCGAAATATTCGGAGGAATATCTATTCGATGGCTGGGGCGATGATTCCCTGTCGCTGTTCATCAATGATCAGCCGCTCTTCGAGAAGGGCGGGGAAGGGCGGATCAAGTTGGAAGCAGGGCGTTATTATCCGATACGGCTGGAGTATTTTGACCGCAGTGGCGGGGCCTCGCTGCAGCTGTCGTGGCGCAGCCAGAGCCAGCCGCGGGAAGTGATTCCAGCCGGGGCCCTGATCCCCTTTGCACCGGGAGGGAGAGCGTCGGAAGCGCCGCTGGGCCGGTGGAAGGTGGCCGGGCCCGATGGGCAGGACCGCACCGCTGAATTGTTGTTCACGCGGGGCGGATTGGTGGCGCGTCTGGGGGGGGATATGGTGCCGGGCCTTTACCGGATGGCGGTGCCGAAGGAGAGCGCCGAATCCTATCGCCGGATGCTGGCCGCGGACGGGACCATTCCATTCACCGTGACCAGCGATGCCTCCGAGAGCCGGTTGATTCCTCTGGGCGAGACGGAGCTGACCGTGTTGCGGAAGCATCTGAAGCTGGTGGAAACCAAGTCGGCCGCGGAAGTGGTGGCGGCCCTGACGGGTCAACAGTTTGGTGAGGAACTGTGGAAGTATCTGGCCACCGGCGCCCTGTTTTTGCTGCTGGCGGAGATCGGGCTGAGCCGGTGGATTGCCTTGAGCCGCCGCAGTGGCGAGACCGAGGTGGTGAATTTCGAAAATCGTTTTGAGCCGTCGGCTCAATTCAAGGAACAACTGCAACGGGTGAAGGAGACCGCCGATGTCTGAAGCGCAGGCCATGAATCTGAACGGAAGGCTGCAGCCCACGGCACCTCCTGTCAGGAACTTCGTTTTGAGTTATTTTATTCCCCACCCATGAACGAGGCACCGCTATTGAGGAATGATTTGCTGGGCAGCGAGATCCACGTGGTTTTCGTCTGGGGCCTGGCGGTGGTGCTGCTGGTGGCATGGCGGATTTCCCATGTGCTGAGTGCGCGGTTCCTCAAAACGAAACCGCAGCGAGGGTTCGGGTTTTTGGGAAGAGTGGTGCTGGGCACCGGCGGCTTGTGGGCCCTGTGGCAGGCGGTGGCGCGCCACCTCGTGCTGGAAACGACGTGGCCGCTGGTTTTAAATGGGTTGATCGGAGCGCTGGCGATTGAGATTGTGCTGGCGCTCTACCAATTGGAAAAACGGATCGTGCCGGCGCGGGTGGGGCAATGGCTGACGGGGCTGCGGCTCCTCGCGGTGCTGGCGGTCCTGACGATTTTGGTGCAGCCGGTATTTTCGCGCAGGGAGACGCGGAAAGTGGACCGCAATGTGGTGGTGGTCCTGGATGAATCGGAGTCGATGCAGCAGGCCGATGCCCAGATGCCGGTCGGGGAGCGTATGGCCTTGGCGGCCTATCTGGGACTGGGCGGGCTGGAAGGCCGGCCGGCCCTCGCGGGATCGATGGAAGCTGCGATTAAGCTGGGGCCCCGCCTG
>JAYUWQ010000546.1:0-10418 GCA_043753485.1 bacterium | reverse complement strand
AAAGGGACTCCATCACATGAAAATCACCAGATTCCTTGGCAGCCGCTTCCTGTTGGCTGTTGCCTTTACCCTCATGGGCGCGGCCGCCCCGGTCCACGCGGCCGACGCCAAAAAGCCCAATATCCTCGTCATCTGGGGCGACGATATCGGTAACCAGAACATCAGCCACAACAGCCGTGGCATGATGGGCTACCAGACGCCGAACATCGACCGTATCGCCAAGGAAGGCGTGGCCTTCACCGATTACTACGCGCAGCAGAGCTGCACCGCCGGTCGTGCGGCCTTCATCGGGGGCAGCGTTCCCCTTCGCAACGGCATGTTGAAAGTCGGCGTGCCCGGCGCAAAGGAAGGCTGGCAGAAGACTGACGTGACCATGGCGACTGTCCTCAAGAGCCAAGGCTACGCTACCGGTCAGTTTGGCAAGAACCACCAGGGCGACCGCGACGAGCACCTGCCGACGATGCACGGCTTTGACGAGTTTCTCGGCAATCTCTACCACCTCAATGCCGAGGAGGAACCAGAAAATTCCGACTACCCGAAAGACCCCGAGTTTCTCAAAACACACGGCCCACGCGGTGTGCTGAAAACCAAGGCCGACGGCAAGGGTGGCCAAACCATTGAGAACACCGGCCCACTCACCAAGAAGCGCATGGAGACCATTGATGACGAGACCGTCGCCGCCACGAAGGACTTCATCACCCGCATGAACAAAGAGGGCAAACCCTTCTTCTGCTGGTGGAACGGCACGCGCATGCACTTCCGCACACACGTCAAAGAAGAGCACAAGGGCATTTCCGGCCAGGACGAATACAGCGATGGCATGGTCGAGCACGACATGCACGTCGGCGAGCTGCTCAAGCTCATCGACGAGCTCGGCATCGCGGACAACACCATCGTCCAATACTCCACCGACAACGGCGTGCATTACAACACTTGGCCGGACGCTGGCACCACGCAGTTTCGCAGTGAGAAAAATACGAACTGGGAGGGTGCCTATCGCGTTTCCTGCTTCGTGCGCTGGCCCGGTAAATTCCTGGCAGACAAGACACTTAACGGCATCGTCGCCCACGAAGACTGGCTCACCACCTTCGCCGCCGCCGCCGGTGCGCCGGACATCAAAGAAAAGCTCCTCAAAGGCGTGGACCTCAATGGCCGCACCTACAGGAACCACTTGGATAGCTACAACCAACTCGACTACCTCAGCGGAAAAACGAAAGAGTCGCCGCGCCAAGAGTTCATCTATGTGAACGACATCGGCGAGATCGTCGCCGCCCGCGTCAAGGACTGGAAGGTTGTTTACATGGAAAACCGCGCCGAGGCCATGCCATTGTGGCGCGAGCCTTTCGTCGAACTGCGCGCGCCGCTGCTCTTCAACCTGCGCCGCGATCCGCTCGAAAAAGCCCAGCACAACGCGAACACATACGACGACTGGTGGCTCGACCGCGTTTACCTCATCACCCCGGCCACGGCCTTCGTCGGGAAGTTCCTCATGACCTTCAAGGACTACCCGGCCAGCCAGACAGCGGGTTCCTTCAACCTTTCGAAGGTGCAGAAGCAGATCGAAGACGCAGGCAAGCTCACCAGATAGCACTGGACCCTCTCAACTCATTTGGGTCGCCGTCCATGAAGACGGCGGCCTTCATCATTCAAAACCAAGGAAAATTTACATGAAAACCAAAACCATCCTCTTCGCCGCGCTCCTCTGCGCGGTGGCTTTCACATCCGTCCACGCGGCGGACGCCAAGAAGAAACCCAATATCCTTGTGATCTGGGGCGACGACATCGGCGGATTCAACATCAGCGCCTACAACCAAGGCATGATGGGCTACAAGACGCCGAACATTGACCGCATCGCAAAGGGAGGCGCTCTCTTCACCGACTGGTATGGCCAGCAGAGCTGCACCGCCGGCCGCGCCGCATTCATCACCGGCCAGTCGCCGATCCGCACCGGGCTCACCAAGGTCGGCCTGCCGGGCGCGCCCGAAGGCCTGACGGCGGCAGATCCTACGATCGCCACGTTGCTCAAGGCGCAAGGCTATGTCACCGGTCAATTCGGCAAGAATCACCTTGGCGACCTGGACAGCATGCTGCCGACCGCGCATGGTTTCGACGAATTCTTCGGCAATCTCTATCACTTGAATGCCGAGGAAGAGCCCGAGAATCCCGACTACCCAAAGGATCCCGCCTTCAAGAAAAAATTTGGTCCCCGCGGTGTCATTCATAGCTTCGCTGGCGGGGCCATCACCGACACCGGCCCGCTGACCAAGAAGCGTATGGAAACCATCGACATGGAAGTCAATGCCAAGGCAGTAAATTTCATGGAGCGTGCGGCCAAGGGGGACAAACCCTTCTTCCTGTGGTGGAACTCCACCCGCATGCACATCTGGACCCACCTGAAGGAGGAGTCCGAGGGCAAGACCGGCCTTGGCATCTATGCCGATGGCATGGTGGAGCACGACGGACATGTCGGCGAGATCCTTGCCAAACTCAAAGAGCTGGGACTCGAAGATAATACCATCGTGATGTATTCGACCGACAATGGAGCCGAGAGCTTCACCTGGCCCGATGGTGGCACCACCATGTTCCGCGGTGAGAAAAACACCCAGTGGGAAGGCGGCTTTCGCGTGCCAACCATGATCAAGTGGCCCGGCGTCATCAAACCCGGCACGGTCATCAATGACATCTGCGCGCACGAAGACATGATGCCGACTTTGTTGGCTGCGGCCGGCGACAAGACGGTCAAGGAAGACCTCCTCAAAGGACGCAAAATCGGCGACATCACCTACAAGGTTCACCTCGACGGCTACGACTTGGCACCGGCACTCAAGGGCGAAGCCGCATCGCCGCGCAAGGAATTCATCTACTGGACCGACGATGGCAGCGTCGCCGCCTTGCGCTATGAAAACTGGAAGCTGACCTTCCTGGAACAAAAAGCGGAAGGCATGGATGTGTGGATCGAGCCGTTCACCCAACTGCGTGCGCCCGTGATCACCAACCTGCGCATGGATCCGTTCGAGCGGGCCAGATCGGAACATGCCGTCGGCTACCAAAAATGGTTCAACGAACGCATGTTCATGATCGCCCCTGCGGCCGGCTATGTCGGGCAATGGTTGCAGAGTTTCCGTGAGTTCCCACCACGGATGAAACCCGGAAGCTTCAGCCTCGACCGCGTGATGGAAGCGGTGAGCAAGCCGGTGGGTGGCAACTAACGCCACGCCGAAAAAACTGAATTACTCCACGAAGCCGCACCTGTTCCATCCGGGTGCGGCGTTTTTACAACTGTCAAACCGACAGCACCAACCAGAGGCAACAGAGAATCAAATCCCATTCCGTTGCCTGCGTTTGCTCCTGTTCAATTTCCAAAATCAATGAAAACAAGATGCCTATTCGCAATCGCGCTCACCTGCGCGTTGGCACTCACCGGCACACTCGCCCGCGCCGCGGATCCACTTCCATCGTGGAACGACACCGCGCCGAAGCAGGCCATCCTCGCCTTGGTGGAAAAGGTGACCAAGGAAGGCTCGCCAGACTTCGTGCCGGTCGCGGAACGCATCGCCACCTTCGACAACGACGGCACGCTCTGGTCCGAGCAGCCCATGTATTTCCAGGCCTTTTTCATATTTGATCAGATCAAAAAAATGGCCCCGCAACACCCCGAGTGGCGGGAAAAGGAACCCTTCGCCTCCGTGCTCAAGGGCGACGTGAAATCCGCCCTCGCAGGAGGTGAGCACGCCTTGGCCGCGCTGATGGCTGCCGCCCATTCTGGCATGACCACTGAGGAGTTTGAGAGAAGTGTCACGGGCTGGCTCGCCACCGCAAAACATCCCACCAGCGGAAAGCCCTTCACCGAGATGGTTTATCAGCCGATGCTCGAACTGCTCGCATATCTCCGCGCGAACGGCTTCAATACCTTCATCGTCTCCGGCGGCGGCATCGAGTTCATGCGCCCGTGGACGGAGAAGGTCTATGGCATTCCACCCGAACAGGTCATCGGCACCAGCGGCGGCCTCAAATATGAACTCCGTGACGGCAAACCCGTCATCGTGAAACTTCCCGAGCTTGTCCTGAATGACGACAAGGAAGGCAAACCCGTCGGCATCCAGCGCCACATCGGTCGCCGCCCGATCGCCGCGTTTGGCAACTCCGACGGCGACTTCCAAATGCTTGAATGGATCACCACCGGCAAGGGCGCGCGCCTCGGCATGATTGTCCACCACACCGATGCCGAACGCGAGTTCGCCTACGACCGCGAGTCGCACGTCGGCAAACTCGACAAAGGCCTGGACGAAGCCCCCAAACGCGGTTGGACCGTCATCGACATGAAAACCGACTGGAAGACCGTTTACGCTTCAGACAAGTAGCAGCCATCCTGAATTATCTAACAACATCATTATGAGAACAATCCACATCGCCGCTCTCATCCTCGCCCCCGGCATCCTTCACGCCCAGCACACCACCGACGCAACGACCCCAGCCGGTGAAGCCGACCTCGCCCAACAACTCGCCAATCCGGTCGCCTCGCTGATCAGCGTGCCGATCCAGGGGAACGTCGATTTTGGCGTCGGCCCCGGCGACGGCACCCGGTCCGTCACCAACATCCAGCCGGTCATTCCGTTCGAACTCAACCAAAACTGGAATCTCATCTCACGGACCATTCTGCCCGTCATCGATCAGGAAGGAATCGACCCCGCCGGAGCCACCGACGGGTTTGGTCTCGGCGATACGGTGCAGAGTTTTTTCGTCTCCCCGAAATCCAGCGATCCGATCTGGGGCTTGGGTCCGGTGTTTCTGATTCCTACCGCCACCGATTCGTTTCTCGGCGCGGAGCAATGGGGAGCCGGGCCCACTGGGATCCTCCTGAAACAAAGCGGCCACTGGACCTATGGCGGACTGGCCAACCATCTCTGGAGTTTCGCCGGCGACGACGCCCGCGCGGCGGTGAACGCCACTTTCCTCCAGCCCTTCGTCTCCTACATCACCGACTCCAAAACCACCTTCGGCCTCAGCCTTGAATCCACCTACGATTGGGATGGCGGCGAGTGGAATGTGCCCCTGAACTTCGTCGTCAGCCAGCTCTTCAAGATCGACGATCAGCCGCTGCAGTTGCTTGCCGGTGTCCGCTACTATCTGGACGCTCCGGACGGTGGAGCCGAGTGGGGCCTGCGCTGTGGCGTGACCTTCCTGTTCCCTAAAAGCTGAGCCCCATCCATCTCCGTCACGTCAAAATAATGAAATCCAACATCGCCCGCGCCGCCCTCGCTCTGACCCTGATCTCCCCTGTCCTTGCCGAGGAAGGCGGGGCCGGTCGTTATCTGCCGGGCAACGCGGCCACCTTGATCGACCTTCCACCGACCAAGGCCGGTTGGGTCTTCGAATCCATCTATCTCCGCTACGATGGCGACGCCTCCGCTTCCGGAACATTCCCCAACGCCGGATTGGTGACCGCAGGGCTGGATGCCAGCTCCGATGCCTTCATCCTCGGCGGACTTTACACCTTTGGAATTCCGGTGCTCGGGTCCAACTTCAGCATGGGTGCATTCGTTCCCTACCTATGGATGGATGTCACAGCTGACGTCGTGGCGGGAGGACTTGCCGGCAGCCGGTCGGACTCGGCGGATGGCATCGGTGATATCACCCTGATTCCTGCGATGATGGCGTGGAAACACGATTCATGGCAATATGGCGCACTGCTCCCGGTCTATGCGCCGACCGGGGACTACAACGTCGGCAGCCTCGCCAATGTGGGCCGCAACTACTGGACCTTTGATCCGACCGTTCAGGTTTCCTACAACAACGCGAAAACCGGTTTCAATGCCGCGGTCTTCACCGGCATTACGCTCAACATGGAAAACGATGACACCGACTATCAGAGCGGTTCCGCCTTTCACATCGACGCCAGCGTTCAACAGCTTATGCCGCTGGGGCCGGGTTTCCTGAGCGTCGGCTTCAACGCCTTTTATTACGATCAGTTCGAGGGTGACAGTGGCTCCGGCGCCAAACTCGGCGGCTTTGAAGGCCAAACCGCGGGCATCGGACCGGCCTTGGGCTACGTTCTGCCGGTTGGTGAAAACACCTTGGTCGCCGAAGCCCGCTGGTTGCCCGAGCTCGATACCAAGCGCCGCCTCGAAGGCGATTTTTTCTGGCTGAAACTTGTCTATCAATTCTAATTAACAAACACCTGTCATTCCCATTCCTATCATCATGAAACCACCCTCCCTCGCCGCCCTTTATCTTGGCCTCCTGCCTCTGGGCTCCATCAGCCTGACCACCGTCTCCGCGCAAACGGAGGAAACCAAAACCCCCGCTGTGGATGCTTACGCGCAATTCATCATCAAACGCGCCTCCGAATATCTGGCGGACGCTAAAGGACTGGGCTTCACCGCGGAGCTTTGGGAGGATGTGACGGTTGAGAATGGTCCGGTGCTGCAGTCCACCCGCACCGTGGATGTCAACCTCCGCCGGCCCGACCGGCTGCGCGCCGAAATCCGCAGTGCCGGCACCGCCCGAACTCTCATTTATAACGGAAAATCCCTCACCGTGCATGATGCCCTCACGGGCTGTTATGGCACCATCAATACCCCGGCCACCATTGATGAAACCTTGGACGCGGCGGCGGAGCTGGGCATTGAGTTTCCCCTTGAGGACGTGCTGTTGAGCAAGCCCTTCGGTGATGGTGCCTCCAAGGCAGCAGCCGGGCAATATCTGGGCGTGGAGGAAGTCCTCGGCAAACGCTGCCACCACCTCGCCTTCCAAAACGAATCCCTCGACTGGCAGGCTTGGGTGGAGGAAGGGCCCCTCCCGGTGCTGCGCAAGGCGGTGCTCCATTTCAAGAAGGAGGAAGGGAAACCGGGTCTGACGGCTCTGTTTTCGAATTGGAAGATGGGCAGCAATCTGCCGCTGTCCGCCTACGAATTCACGCCCCCGCCCGGCACCAGCAAGATCGAGATCCTCGCCATCCGTGAGGAGGCCGGCAAAACCCCGGAGTCCAAGTAACTTCTTCCTGCTGTTTTTTCCGCATTCCCACCTTTTTCCCTCCTGTTACTTGCCATGAAACTCTCCTTCCACCGCAGCACCCTTCTGCTCTGCCTCTGCGCCTTCGGCCTCGGGGTTCTCCCCGCCGAGGCCAACCGCTTCCGCTCCGTGAACCGGAATGTGAACATCAACCGGAACGTAAACCGGAATGTGAACGTGAACCGCCACGTCCACCGCGATGTGGATATCGACGTTCACCGCCGCTACCACCACGGCGGCGGTTTCGCGGTAGGAGCGGCGGTGGGTCTGGTCACCGGAGCCGTCATCGGTGCCGCCGTGACCGCCCCGCCGCGGGGCTACACGACCGTCAATTACGGAAACAGCCCTTACGCCTATTACGGCGGGACCTATTACCAGCCGGGTCCTGGTGGTTACGTGGTGGTGGCCCCGCCCGTGGGTATCATCGTGCCGGTGCTACCACCCGGCTGCGCTCCTGCGGTGATCAACGGCATCACCTACTACGGCCTGAATGGTCTCTACTACCAGCCCGTCATGGTCGGCGGGATCGTGCAATACCGCACCGTGATGCTTTAGCCGGACCCATTTCCAACCCTGTCTATTCCATGAAACCGATTATCCTGCTCCTGCTGGGAGCCACCACCGCCGTCCTGTTTTCCTCCTGCACCGCCGCCGGGGTGGTGGACCGCACGGAGGACCGCGTGGACCGGCGGGAAGACCGCCGGGACCGCCGCCATTATAGTGGTCCCGGCGACCGCGTGGAGGATTACTACGACCGCCGCGAGAACGTGAACGACAAGCTCCGCGGGCGTCGCGGGCTGCTCTATTGATGCCAGCCCGCCGGCCGTCCACCCAGCCAGTTTTTTTATGTTCTTCTGGATTTACGACATTCCGACCTGGCAGCTCGGGTTGCTATTTGCCGTGCTCTTTGTGGGCACTACCTGGGCGGGCATCCTTTTTGTCAGCCCGTTTCTGAAATTCTGGTTGAAAGGCCAGGAGGGCATCAATGATCTGGTGGGGTATGCCCTCTCCGGCTTTGGCGTATTCTATGGGCTGCTGCTGGGATTGCTGGCGGTGGCCACCTATCAAAACTCCACTGACGTCAATGCCACGGTGTCCAAGGAAGCGGCTTCCCTCGCGGCACTCTACCGGGATGTCTCCTCTTATCCGGAACCGGTCCGGACCGAACTGACCGGCCGGCTGCGCACCTATACGGAATTTGTGATCAACAAGGCCTGGCCGGCCCAGCGCAAAGGGGAGTTGCCCCAGGGCAGTGTGCGGATGATGGATGATTTCCAGCGGGTGCTCACCAGCTTTGAGCCAACCACCAAAGGGCAGGAATTGGTGCATGGGGAGGCCCTGCGCCAATACAATGACATGATCCTGCTGCGCCGGCAGCGCATTCAGAGCATCGGCACCGGCATCCCCGGGGTGATGTGGTATGTGGTCGGAGTCGGGGCGGTCATCAATACCCTGCTCATCCTCTGTTTCCGTATGAGATTGGACATCCATCTGGTGATCGGCGGAGCCCTCTCGTTTTTCGTAGGGGTGCTGATTTTTCTGGTGGCCGCGATGGACTATCCCTTCCGGGGAGAGGTCAGCATCGGGCCAGAAGCCTTCCAGCTGATCTACACCACTCTGATGTCCCAATGAAGCCCCGCTCTCTGATTCCTGCATATGGCTACCTTTGAAATCGAAAGCTCCGAGGGCACCCGCTGGGCGAAAGTCACCTTGAGTGATGAAACCGTGGTCGCGGAACGCGGCGCCCTCTCCTGGATGACCGGGGATATCCAGATGAAGGCGAAGCTGCCTGGCCCGATCCGTCTGATCCGCGCCGCGCTGTCCGGCGAGGAGGCCTTCCGTCCCAGCTATACCGGCACCGGACTGCTCTACCTGGAATCCAGCCTCGGCGGATTCCATGAGCTGGACCTGCCCGGAGACGAGACGTGGGTGATCGAAAGCGGGGCCTACTGGGCTTCCGAAGCCAAGGTGCATCAGACCTTCATCCGGGAAACAATGTGGAACTCCCTCAGAATCGGCGAGGGATTCCTCAGTTTCAAGACCAAAGTGTCCGGGAAGGGGAAGGTGATGTTGTGTTCCCCGGGTCCGGTTGAGGAAGTAGTGCTCTCCAAATCGGCGCCCAACGGGGGCCGCATCGTGGCCGATGGCAAACAGGTGCTGGCCCGCACCGCCGGCGTGAAGTATTCCGTCAGTCTGCCCGGCTGGATGCCATGGAGCCGGATGACTTCCGGGGAGAACCTGCTGCGCACGTATGAAGGGGAGGGCCGGCTTTTGATGTGCACCACCCCCTTCTGGCGATTTAAAATGTCCCAACTGAAGCAGCAGCAGGTGCCCGATTTGGACCTTCAATAAACCAATCCGCTGTCCATCAACTAAACTGAAATAACACCCATCCCATGATTACACTCAAAAACAAACTCGCGGCCGAAATTTTCGGCACCTTTTGGCTCGTGTTCGGCGGCTGCGGCAGCGCGGTCCTCGCCGCCAGTTTCCTCACCAAGGTCGGTGAGACCCCCATCAGCCTCGGCATTGGCTTCGTCGGCGTTTCTTTCGCCTTTGGGCTCACCGTGCTCACCATGGCCTACGCCATCGGCCACATCTCCGGCTGCCATCTGAATCCAGCAGTTACCGTGGGCCTCGTGGTGGGTGGACGTCACCCCAAGGAAGAGTTGATCCCTTACATCATCGCCCAGGTCATCGGTGCTAGCGTCGGGGCTGGAATGCTTTATCTCATCGCCAGTGGGAAGGCCGGATTCAGCACCGCCGGTGGATTCGCATCAAATGGATTCGGTGAGCATTCTCCTGCGGGCTACTCCATGGTCTCCGCACTTGCCGCTGAAGTCGTGCTCACCTTCTTCTTCCTCATGATTATCCTCGGAGCCACTGACAAACGCGCCCCCCAGGGCTTTGCACCTCTTGCAATCGGTCTCGGTCTTACCCTCATCCACCTCATCGGCATTCCCGTGACCAATCTTTCCGTTAACCCTGCCCGCAGCACCGGACCTGCCATTTTTGTGGGTGGCTGGGCTATTCAGCAGCTTTGGCTGTTCTGGGTTGCACCCATTGTCGGCGCCGCAATGGCCGGCGTGGTTTACCCCCTGATTTCAGGCGAAAAGAAAACAACCTGACCTATTCCGGCTTGGCGCTGCCGCCGAAGGGCGGCAGCACCGGCGTATTCCTGGTGGGTGCCCTGTTCCGATTATCATTTCTGCAGCCCTTGCCTACCGTTTCGCCACCAAAACGAGCGGTTAGCCTGGTATGAAACGACGCAACAAATTCTATATCGTCCCCCGTTCGCAGCCAGCCAGTCCCCTCGTGTAGTTGTTGGTTGGCATCGCCCCTGGCTGGCGTGCTGGCGGCATTCGCCTTTTCTCAATTTAAAAGCCGCACCCCCACCAACAATGGAC